>JAQGLR010000336.1 GCA_028292765.1 Massilia sp.
GCCGCCTTCGGCGCCCTCGTGATCGGCAACGAAAAGCACGTGCTGGCCGAAATGGCGCACCAGCTGAAAAAAATCGCTTCGCGCAAAAAGCACGATTCGGAATTCCAGCGCCAGCTGCTGCTCCTGATGTACGAACTGCTGCAGACCGCGGCCGGCGGCCTGAAGGCCCTCGACGCCCACGTCGAAGCGCCGCGCGACAGCGCGATCTTCCAGCGTTACCCGCGCATCCTGGACGAGCCGAAGCTGCTGGCTTTCATCGTCGACAACTTCCGCCTGATGGCGATGGGCAAGATCAACGCCCACGAACTGGAAGGCGTGCTCGAGCAGGAACTGGGCGCGATCCATGAAGAACTCATGCAGCCGTCGAAGTCGCTGCATAAAATCGCCGAAGGCATGCCGGGCTTCGGCATCCTGGCCGCCGTGCTGGGCATCGTCATGGCGATGTATTCGGTATCGGAAGGCGCCGATTCGGGCGCGATTGCGGAAAAAGTCGGCGCGGCGATGGTCGGTACCTTCATCGGTATCTTCTTCTGCTACGGCCTGCTCGACCCGCTGTCGAACATGATGAAGCAGCTGGTCAACGGCGAAGCGTCGACCATGGAAACCGTGAAAGTCGTGCTGTGCACCCACGTGGCCGGCAAGCCTGCCCTGCTGGCGATCGACGCCGGGCGCCGCCTGATCCAGCTCAACACGAAGCCGAGCTTCGCCCAACTGGAGCAGTGGATCAACGCCATGGGCGGCGGCGAGGACGAATCGCAGGTCAAGCGTCGCCGCACGAGCGACCGGATGACGGGGTAAACAGTGTCGAAGCTGAACGACAAGCACGATGCGACCATCGTCAAGCGCGGCGGGGGCAGGCACCAGTACGACGAGCACGGCGGCGCCTGGAAAGTGGCGTTCGCCGACTTTTGCCTGGCCCTGCTGGCGCTGTTCCTGGTGCTGTGGCTGATGGCCGCGCGCGAAAAGGAAGCGGCCCAGAACATGCTGAAAGATTTGTCCGCCGGCCAGCTCGAAGGCCCGGGCAAGCGTCCGGACATCGACAGCAGCCCTGGCGGCAGCCTGATCGAGCGCTTCCCGACCATGCATGACGGGACCGGCCCGGGCAAGGATGGCCAGGCGGCGAAGGTCTCCTACGACTCGCCGGCCGACCTGGCGGCACTCTCGAAAAAGCTGGAAAAGATGAGCGAAGAAGCTGGCCTGGCGTCGAACCTGGAAGCGACGGTCACCCCGTTCGGCCTGCGCGTCATGCTGCACGACACCGACAAGCAAGGCATGTTCATGCGCGGCAGCGCCCTGCCCACCGGGCGCTTCGCGCGGCTGCTGCAGAAAATGGGCCCGCTGTTCGCGCAAATGGAAAACCAGATGCTGATCGTCGGCCACACCGACTCGGTGCAGTACAACTTCGCCGACCGCACCGGCATGTCGAACTGGTCGCTGTCGTCGAACCGCGCGATGGCGGCACGCGCCCAGCTGCTTACCGGGGGCATGCGCGGCGACAGCGTGCTGCAGGTGGTGGGCATGGCCGACCGCGCGCCGATCGACGAAGCGCACCCAGCCGCCGCTGTGAATCGGCGGATCGAACTGATGATCCTGACGCGCGCGCAGTCGCGCACGGTCGCCGCGATGTTCGGCGCGCCCGGCGCGACCGAGTCGCTTGCCGACGGCGTGTCCGTCAGCGCCGCCGGCAAGCAGGAAAACGCCGAAGACAGCAGCGGCGACATGACAACGCTGCGCGGCCAACTGGCGAAGTAACCATGACGATTCAATCGAAAACCCGAGGTACCCGCATGAAAATCACTGGAACCGGCGCATCTGTCATGACGCCAGCGGTCGGTGGCGCAGCCGCCGCCCCGGCCCCCGTCAGCACGCCTGTCGGCGCCGCCCCTGCCGCCCTGGAGTCAAGCGTGCTGCAGCCGGCCGCCCAGCTGCTCCGCGCCATGCCCGACTTCGATGCCGCCCGCGTGGCCGAACTGCGCGACGCCCTGGCCAAGGGCGAGCTGCCCTTCGATCCGTCGCGCCTGGCCGGCCTGATCCAGCGCTTCCACGGGGGCCGCTGATGACCCCCGTGGCCCCCATGACCCGCATGACGCGCCAGCAGGCAGCCGCAACGCTCATCGAGGGTGTCGACCAGGACCTGGCGGCGGCAACGGGCATCCTCGCCCTGCTCGAGCGCCAGTTCGAGGCCGCGCTGCGCCACCAGGGCGCGGAGCTGGCGATGCTGGCCGCGGAACTCACGCCCGCGCTCGACGCAATGGACGCACGCCGCCTCCAGCGCGTGGCGCTGGTGCGCGCGCTGGCGGGTGCCGAAGGCACGATGGCCGGCTTCATCGCCACCCAGCCTGAACCGGGCCGCACGCCGCTGGCGGCCGCCTGGCGCGAGCTGGAACGCGTGGTGGTCGCCTGCAAGGCCGCGACGGTGCGCAATGGCAACCTGCTTGCCGATCAATTCACGACCATGCAGCGCGTGCTGCAGGGCGGAGACGGCACCTATGCGCCACGCTGAGTTTTCCACCACGGCCCTCCCGGCCACGCTGCCGACCGCCCCGACCCGTCCGACCTCCGCCATCGGCGGCGGCAGCGGTTTCGGCCGCGCCTTTGCCGACGTGCAGGGCGAAGTCGCGGCATTTATCCAGGACGGCGGCGGCCCCTCAAGCACGGACCTCACGCCGGAAGGCAGCGTCTGGCATGCGCGCAGCGCCGCGGCCGCTGTCGTGGGCGCACCAGCGGCGCCCGACACCGACGGCTCAAGCAGCGACGAGCAGCAGGCGTTTTTGGACAGCATCGCCCCGTGGGCGAAGGAAGCGGCGGACAAGCTGGGCGTGGCGCCGGAACTGGTGCAGGCGCACGCCGCGCTCGAATCGGGCTGGGGCCAGCGCCCGATCCTCGACGCGATCGGTGCGAGCAGCCACAACCTGTTCGGCATCAAGGCTGGCGGCAACTGGAATGGCGCGGTCAGCGAGACGGCCACCACCGAATATGTCGGCGGCGCCGCAGTGAAAACCAGCGCGCGCTTTCGCGCCTATCCGGACGGCGCGAGCGCCTTCCGCGACTATGCCCGGATGTTGCTGGAAAACCCGCGCTATCGCGGCGCGATCGGCGCCGGCAACGACGCCAACGCTTTCGCGCAGGGCCTGGCGAAAGGTGGTTACGCCACCGACCCGGCCTACGCCGCCAAGCTGGCGCGCCTGGCCGGCAAGCTGCAAGGTATCAGCGGCTGATGCGCGGCATGTCGACGGGTTCGACCGTGCCCGGCGCGGTGACGCGCATGCGCACCGTTTGCCCGCTGGCGCTGTTGCGCACCCGGACCGTCGCCCCGCGCGCCCCGGTATCGAGCGCTTCGCCAGCCGTGCTGACCTCGATACCCTCGATGCGGGCGATCATCACGACGGCGTCGCCACGCTTGACCAGGACCGGTGCCGTTAGCGAACTGTTACGCACAACGTCGCCTACGCGCAACAATCTACGGCTGGTTTGCCCTATCGCATGGAGTGGATCGATTACCGGGTCCGCAATGCTGGTAATGTCGCGTTGCCCTACGGTAACATGGGCGTCGGTAAGCGGCTCATTGGCAGCGACCGGCGCGGCCACTAGCACCACCGTCGCCGAAATGCGCGCCCGGACGATGTATTCCTGGCGGCTGGCGCCGGGTCCCGGACAGCGCACTGCAAAGCGCATCCGGGTGGCTTGCCGGGTGTCGAGCGTGTCGACCTCGACCGGTCCGGTGCAGGCAGGCGACACCCGGGGCGGCACCACGGTCAGCTCGAAGCGGGCGTCCAGCAGGCCGGCGGCGGCAGCCTGTTTTTCCAACTGGGCGCGGGCGGCCTCCTCGACCTGGTTGATGATGGACGGCGCAGCGAAGGCTGGCATCGCAGCAAGCAGGACGGGAAGAACGGCAATACGGGCGGCACGACGAATCATTGGGACAAACCCTGGCAATCAAAGATTTACCCATTCTAACGAAACACCCTGCAGTTCACGACGGAGGACAAGCGAATGACGATTAATTTTAAGGACGCACTGGGAGTGCATGCCGACGCGCTGCACGTGCGCGCCGAGCGCACCAAGGTGCTGGCCGCGAACATCGCCAACGAAAGCACGCCCGGCTACACGGCGCGCGACCTCGACTTCGGCGCCGTGCTGCAGGATCGTATTGCTGCCGAAGCGGGCGAGCCTGCGCTGTCCGAGGCTGAAGCCCTGTACCGCGTGCCCTTCCACCCCAGCGCCGACGGCAACACCGTCGAAATCGGCGTCGAGCAGGCAGCCTTCTCGCAGAACGCCTCGGACTTCCAGACCAGCCTCACCTTCATCAACATGAAGCTGCGCGGACTGGCCAAAGCAATCAACGGACAGTAATCACCATGAGCTTCAAGGATATCTCCAGTATTGCCGGTTCCGCGATGGCGGCGCAGTCGGTGCGCCTGAATACCATCGCCTCGAACCTGGCCAACGCCGACACCGCCGCGCCCTCCGAAGCCGAAGCCTACCGCGCAAGGAAGCCGGTCTTCGCCGCCGTCATGGAAAACGACGCCGGCGGCCGCGTGCAGGTGCTCGACGTGGTGCAAAGCGCCGACCCGGTGCGCAAGGTCTACGAGCCGGGCAACCCGCTGGCCGACGCCGACGGCATGGTGGTCTACTCCAACGTCAATTCGGTCGCCGAAATGGCCGACATGATGTCCGCCTCGCGCGCCTTCGAGACCAACGTCGAGGTGCTGGGCCGGATCAAATCGATGCAGCAGTCGCTGCTGAAACTGGGCGAAAGCTGATCATGCTGACCAATAATTCACTCGCGGCCTCGAACAACACCACGGGCGCCGGCGCAGTCTCGGCCAACCCGGACGTCTCCGCCAACAAGGACATGTTCACCAAGCTGCTGGTGGCGCAGATCCGCAACCAGGACCCGCTGGCGCCGTCGGACCCGAGCCAGTTCGTCAACCAGCTGTCGCAGCTGTCGCAGACCGAAGCGCTGCAAAGCCTCTCCAAGACCACCAGCGCCAGCGCCAGCGTGCTGCAAAGCCTGCAGGTGCTGGCGATGGGCGGCCAGGTGGGTTCGCAGGTCACGGTCGCTACCAGCCATGTGCGCGTCGACGGTAGTTCGATTAGCGGCAGCATCACCCTGCCCGCGGCCGGCGCCAGCACCCTGGTGCTGACCGGCGCCGGTGGCCAGGAGCACACGATGTCGCTGCCCTTCCACACCGCCGGTTCCCAGTCCTTCACGCTCGACCCGGCCTCGCTGGGCATGGCCCCGGGCAGCTATTCGATCTCGGCCATGGCCGCCGACGGCGCCCGCGTGCCCGTCGAAATCGCCGGCCGCATCGACAGCGTGCGTTTGTCGGGCAAGGGCTCGGTCGTATTGCAGGTGGCTGGCGTCGGCGACGTCGACCCATCCGCCATTACTGGTTTCAACGGCAAGGCCTCGCAGGTCGCCGCTAACTAATATTTAAGGATTTCGCCATGAGCTTCAACATCGCCCTCTCCGGTATCCAGGCCATCAACGAGCAGCTGGAAGCCGTTTCGAACAACATCGCCAACTCGAGCACCTACGGCTTCAAGAGCAGCCGCGCCAACTTCGCCGCCATGTATGCGGGCGACCAGGCGACCGGTGTGCAGGTTGGTTCGCTGACCCAGAACATCGGCGTGAACGGCTCGGTCGAAACGACCGGCCGCGCGCTCGACGCCGCCATCGACGGCCGCGGCTTTTTCGTCAGCCGCGAAACCACCGGCGCGCTGTCGTACAGCCGCGTCGGCATCTTCGCCGCCGATAACGCCGGCAACCTGATCGACGCCGCCGGCCGCAAGGTGCAAGGCTACGGCCCGGCCATCAACGGCAACCTCGGCGTGATGGGCGACATCAATATCCCGACCGGCCAGATCGCCGCATCGGCATCGACCAACGTGAACTACACCGGCAACCTGTCGGCCGACTGGAAAGCCCCGGCGACCGCCGGCGGCTTCAAGAGCAGCGATCCGACGACCTACAACATGGTCAAGCAATCGGTCCTGTTCGATTCGCTCGGCAGCCAGCACACCGTGTCGCAATACTTCGTCAGGCAGGCCGGCAGCAACAACGTCGTCGTGCACTACGGCTTCGACGGCGCGCCCCCGGCTGCGGGCGCAAGCAGCACCCTGGCTTTCGACGGCAAGGGCCAACTGACGAGCGCGCCGAAAACCGGCGACCTGACCCTGGACACCGCGAACGGCGCCGACGACATCGTCTTCGCGATCGACTACACCGGCACCACCATGTTCGCCGGCGAAGCGACCGCCACCAACAACAGCACCAACGGCTATGCCTCGGGCACCTATATCGGCGTCGAGCTGGCTGCCGACGGTTCGGTGGTGGCACGCTACAGCAACGAGCAGAAGCAGACCGTGGGCACCATCGCCCTGGCGACTTTCGGCAACGAAGGCGCGCTGACCGCCACCAGCGAGACCAGCTGGCAGGCGAACGCCACTTCCGGCCTGGCGCTGTACGGCACCCCGGGTGTCGGCCTGTCGGGCAAGCTCAATACCGGTGCGCTGGAAGGCTCGAACGTCGACATCACCTCCGAACTCGTCGGCCTGATGACCTCGCAGCGTAACTACCAGGCGAACTCGAAGGTTATCACGACCGAAAACCAGATGATGCAGTCGCTGATGCAGGCGCTGTAATCAAGGACCGTCATGGATAAACTGATTTTCACCGCCGTTTCCGGCGCCGAGCACACGCTGCGCGCCCAGCAGGTCCACGCGAACAACCTGGCGAACATGGACACGCCGGGCTTTCGCGCCAACCTCGAGCTGGTGACCACCCAGTCGCTCGGCGCGCTCGGCAACTACGGCTACGACGACGTGCACATGGCGCGCACCCAGGCCGACGCCATCTCGACCAAGCCGGGCACCGTGCGCGAAACGGGCCGTGCGCTCGACGTGTCGATCAACGGCGGCGGCTACTTCGCGGTCGAATTCAACGGCCAGGAAGCCTATACCCGCGCCGGCGCGATCGACATCGATGCCAACGGCGCGCTGTCCGTGGCGGGACGCCCGATCCTCGGCGAAGGCGGCCCGATCGTGCTGCCGCCCCACTCGGCTGTCGAAATCGGCACCGACGGCACGGTGTCGGTGCTGGGCGAAGGCGCGATCACGATGCAGGTGATCGACAAGCTGCGCCTGGTGAACGCCGAAGGCCCGGAGCTGACCAAGAACGAGGCCGGTTTGATTGTTGCTCGTAACGGCGACCAGTTGGTCGCCGATCCGAACATCACGGTGCGTTCGCGCGCGCTGGAAGGCAGCAACGTGTCGGCCATCGAAGAGATGGTCGCGACCATGGCGCTGAACCGCAGCTTCGAATTGCAGATGAAGCTGTTCCAGGCCAGCGACAAGATGAACGAAGCGGGCAACCGCCTGCTCGGCGCGTAATTTAAAAGTGCGCCACACGACGCCATCCGGCGTCGCGAACCAAGGAGAATTTCATGAATCCAGCAATGTGGATCAGCAAGACCGGTGTGCAGGCGCAGGACGCCAAGCTGCAGGCGATCGCCAACAACCTCGCCAACGTGAATACCGTCGGCTTCAAGCGCGACCGCGTCGTGTTCGAAGACCTGCACTACCAGGTCGACTCCCAGCCGGGCGCGCAGAGCGCCGACAACACCGTCTCGAACGGCGTGCAGCTCGGTAACGGCACGCGCCTGGTCGGCACCCAGAAGGTATTTACGAATGGTTCCCTGCAAACGACCAGCCAGCAGCTCGACGTCGCCATTTCCGGCGGCGGCTTCCTGCAGGTGCGCCGCCCGAACGGCGAAGCCGGTTTCACCCGCGCCGGCCAGCTGCAGATCGACGCCAACGGCACCCTGGTGAATGCCCAGGGCCTGCCGCTGGTGCCGCAGATCACCGTGCCGAACAACGCCACCGCGATCACCATCGCCGAAAACGGCACCGTCTCGGCCACCATCCCGGGCCAGTCGGCGCCGACCGAACTGGGCGCCCTGACGCTCACCAGCTTCGTCAATCCGGCCGGTTTGCTGGCGCTCGGCGAAAATCTGTTCCAGGAAACCGCCGCCAGCGGCGCGCCGACCGAAGGCCGTCCGGGCGACGGCGCCCTGGGCAAGCTCAAGCAAGGTGCGCTCGAGGGGTCGAACGTGCAGGTGGTCGAAGAAATGGTCGACATGATCGCCGCCCAGCGTACCTATGAGATGAATACCAAGGTGTTGTCGGCCGCCGACAACATGCTGCAATACCTCGCACAGGCCGCGCGATAATGAAACGTTCTAGCCTTGTGGCAACTACGATGGCTTGTGTCTCGGCCCTGTTGCTCGCGGGCTGTGCCTCGCGCGCACCGGTTGTGCAGGAAGACGATGCCCCGGTCCCGGTGGCGCGCACGACCGCGCGCGGCGTCTCGGGCGGCGTCTTCAGCAACGACGCGCTCTCGCTCACGTCCGATGCCCGCGCCTACCGCGTGGGCGACGTGGTCACCGTGATCCTGCAGGAGACGACGCAAGCGAGCAAGCGCGCCGGCACCAGTTTCAGCAAGGAATCGTCGGTTGGCGTTTCACCGCTGGGCATGCTCGGCAAGACCTTCCCGAAGACCGCCATCGACGTGTCGGCGGAACGCGGTTTCGCCGGCGACTCGACCAGCACCCAGCAAAACGCGCTCTCGGGCGCGCTGACCGTGATCGTGCAGGAAGTGCTGCCGAATGGCCTGCTGCGTGTGGCCGGCGAGAAAACCATGACCCTGAACCAGGGCGAAGAATTCGTGCGCCTGAAGGGCTATGTGCGCGCCGCCGATGTGGACGCGGACAACCGCGTCTCGTCGCTGCGCGTGGCCAATGCGCGCATCGCCTACTCGGCCAAGGGCGTGCTGGCCGATGCGAATTCAGCCGGCTGGCTGATGCGCTTCTTCACCGGACCGCTGATGCCTTTCTAATCCAGGACCAACATGATCCAGTCTCGCAGCACACCCCTCGCTTTCCGTATCATTTTCGCCGCCGCGCTGGCCATTGCCGCGGCCGTGCCCGCGCAGGCCGCGCAGGCGCTGCGCAACCTGGTCAGCATCGAGGGCGTGCGCGAAAACCCGCTGGTCGGCTACGGCCTCGTCGTCGGCCTGAACGGCTCCGGCGACTCGACCCAGGTGAAGTTCTCCAGCCAGTCGGTACTGAACATGCTCAAGCAATTCGGCGTCAAGCTGCCGGAAGGCCAGGATGCGAAGAACAAGAACGTGGCCGCCGTCATGGTGTCGGCCGTGTTCCCGCCGGGCTACCGCCGCGGCCAGGCGATCGACATCACCGTCTCGTCCCTGGGCGACGCCAGGAGCCTGCGCGGCGGCACCCTGCTGCTCACGCAATTGCGCGCGGCCGACAACGAAGTGTATGCGCTGGCCCAGGGTAACCTGGTCGTCGGCGGCCTTTCCGCCTCGGGCCGGAGCGGCTCCTCGGTGACGGTGAATACCCCGACCACCGGCCGCGTCCCGAACGGCGCCATGATCGAGC
>JAQGLR010000340.1 GCA_028292765.1 Massilia sp.
ACCGGCCGCATCATCGGCGGCGCCATCGTCGGCACGAATGCCGGCGACATGATCGGCGAAATCGCGCTGGCGATCGAGATGGGCGCCGACGGCGTCGACATCGGCAAGACGATCCACCCGCACCCGACCCTGGGCGAGTCGATCGGCATGGCAGCCGAAGTCTACAAGGGCGTTTGCACGGACTTGCCGCCAGCGCGCAAGCGCTGAGCTGCAAGATCGCTGTAAGCGCAACGGGACCCTGTGGGTCCCGTTTTTTTTGAGTAATTGGCCGATCAGCCTGGTCAATAGCGCACAAGGCTGGCTTGGCGTAACAGATGAGAACCATGGATGAGCATGAGCGCGAGGATCGTTTGCGCTGTTCTACAGAACCAGTCCGGCAATAACATGTGGTACAGCTGATTCTAATGAGCACCTTTCTTTATATTTTGCAAGAATTGTGTCGGAAATATTTACAATATTGTTGACCTCGGTATTTTAATTGTTTGATTTTAAACAGTAAATTTTTCAGGTATGTTAATTGCTTGCCTTGAGCTTGCTTTTCCACCCCGTCCTCGAAAGGTTACTGATCATGAAATTTCTCAAGAAACTTGCGTGCGCCACCGCTGTTGCAATGTCCTTCACTGGCACTGCCAGCGCAGTCGAGATACTGACCGATTGGCGCTTCAATCCTAACGGCGGCGGTTTCGCTGCTGCGCAGGAAATCCAGGAATACCTGGACATCAACGGTAACTCCTTTATCCAGTTGACCCCCACCGGCGGAGGCAGCTTCACCTTCGTCGAGCACGCTGTGTTCAACATCGTCCAGGCTGACAGCAACGGCCAACTGTTCCCAGTCAATTATCCTGGCGGCAACATCACTGCAATGTTCCAGGGTAACGGTAGCGGTACCCTCGGCACCGGTAGCGCAAACGGTTCGTTCACCTTCAGCGGCGGTACGATCCGCATTTTCCAGAACCCGACCAACAGCCAGTACGGCACCACCGCCGGCATCTACGGCGCCAACCTGGGTAACGAAATCGCAACGTTCGACGTGCTCGCCGGTGGCGGCGGCGAAGTGGACGCCAGCGGCAGCCCGATTGCCAACGGCCAGGTGAGCGTCTTCGCGCGTGCCGACGCGGGCGACCTGGATCCGGGCTACTTCTTCCGGGGAGACGGTCGAGACCTGTCGATGGAATCGATCCTGTCGTTCGCGTTCACCAACGCCAACCCAGTCAGCGACGATGGCCTGACCACGAACCTGGTGTCGGAAGTGGCTTGCCAGTACGCGGGCTTCACCAGCGCCGGCTGCACCGCTGGGACCTACTCTAACGCTCCTGGCCAGTACTTCTTCATTGCAAACAGCGGCCAGTTCAAGCTGGCTGAAGTTCCAGAGCCAGGTTCGCTGGCCCTGTTCGGTATTGCACTGCTGGGCGCTGGCGTCGTCAGCCGCAAGCGCGCCAGGAAGGCGTAATGACCTTCCGAATGCTGGCCTCCTGAAAAACGGAGGCCGGGCCAGAATGCCAGTCAGTTCGCTGACTGGCATTTTTTTGCATCGCCGCGGCCTTGAAGGAAGCAGGCCAGGATTGCTACTGACCTTGCCTGTGGCGGCGTTTGGCCGCCGGTTTGCGACTGGCTGCCTGCGCATGCCAGCGGAAGCTGCTGCGGGTGCTCAGCTAGGGTCATTGAAGAGGGCATTCCGACATTGCATCTTCCCGCCCGCTTGCTATGATGGAGGTACGACCAGGCGGGTTTGCAACCGCGCCAACGCCTTGATGCGTGTACAGGAGACTGACATGGAAGAGCACGGCAATGAATATGTCGGGACGGTCTTCGTGCTGCCCGAATCGCGCGCCTTCGAGTTGAAGACGACCATGAATGGCGTTCCCGTCACGCTGCACGGCACCGTCGCCCAGCACCTGGCGGAGCAGTTCACGGGCCACACAACGGACGCGACGGTCGACGTGCGCCAGCTGGCCATGCAGCCGCGCCGCGTCGAGGTGCTGACGCGCGACATCCACGAGCGGCACCGTGCCCCGCGCAAGGTGCATTTCCTGATGCGCGTGCTCGACGGCGGCGACCAGACCGTGCGCCACGATGCGTCGGCGACCGCCTAGCGACCGCGGCTGAGCCGCGCCGCGTCAACGCAAGCGCACGCTGGTGACGGTCGGAGCATCGCCCAGTTCGATGACGGCGTCTTCGAAGCGGGGCGGCCCGAACTTGCTGCGCGCATCGCGGCTGAAGCCATAGGGCTCCTTCGGCATGCCGATCAGGTTGCGGTCGAGTTCACCATTATTGTTTTCGTCCTGGTAGGCCAGCACCGCCCAGGTGCCCGGCGGCACGTCCTTGACCACGACAATCGTCTCGCCCGCCTGCGCCGGCGCCGACGCGCTATAGGCGCACTGTTTCAGGAATCGTTCCTTGTCGCACACGGCGACGCTGACGTTTCCCCTGGCCCCGGACACGCCCGATACGCGAACCTCGACCGTGGCCGCGGTGGCGGCCAGCAGGGGCAGAACCAGGGCGCAAGCCAGGGCGCCGGACAGGAGAGAGTGGGACTGCATTGTCATCGAAGCTTCCTCTGTAAGAATTGGGTCGAAACGGCGTGAAAACGGGTCGTCCTGCCAGGTTCCGCGGCGTGCGCGGGCGGGCCCGCTGCCCATTATGGTAGGCTGTCCCTCTCTACTTCTTTCACCCGGTTGCTGCATCCATGCTGCTCAATACGCTCATCGTCGTGGCCACCGTCGTGCTGATGGAAGTGTTTTCCATCGTCGCGCACAAGTACATCATGCATGGCTTCGGCTGGGGCTGGCACCGCTCGCACCACGAGCCCCACGTCCCCCCTTCCGGCTGGTTCGAGAAGAACGACTTGTACGCCGTCGTGTTCGCCGGCGTGGCGATCGCCCTGATCTGGTTCGGCACCGAAGGCATGTGGCCGCTGCAGTGGATCGGCGCCGGCATGACGGCCTACGGCTTCCTGTATTTCGTCGCGCACGACGGACTGGTGCACCGGCGCTGGCCCTTCCAGGTCGTGCCGCGCAGCGGCTACGCCAAGCGGCTGTACCAGGCGCACCGCATGCACCATGCGGTGTCTGGCAAGGACGGCGCGGTGTCGTTCGGCTTCCTGTATGCGCCGCCGGTCGCCACCCTCAAACGGCAGTTGCATGCACTGCATCGAGGTGCGCCTCGAAAGCAGAGCCCGGACGCTGCCACAGATGCGCAGGACGCACCCCCGTCGTCCCGACACGCGAACCGAGCGCAGTAAGCCCGCCCCTGGCGAGCAGCCACAACTTGGTCGCCTTCGAGGTGCCGACGCGCTCGTCCCAGGCACGCGGTCCGCGCGCCTTGACCTCGATCCCGATCTGGCGGTACACGTTGCGCGCGGTGGCGATCGCCCAGCTTGAGCGCAGCGGCAGGGCCTGGATGCCGGCGGCTGCCGAGTCGTAATACGGTTCGGCGTAGTCCACCAGGCGCGCCGCCACCCTGGCCAGCGGCACGCGGTGGCGCGGCAAGCCGACTTCTTCCGGCGGGATGCCCGCCTCGCGCAGCCATTCGGCCGGCAGGTAGCAGCGGCCGTTACGGGCGTCGTCGACGATGTCGCGCGCGATGTTCGTCAGCTGGAAGGCCAGGCCGAGGTCGCAGGCGCGGTCCAGGACCGCCGGGTCTTTCGCGCCCATGATCGAGGCCATCATCAGGCCGACGACGCCGGCCACGTGGTAGCAGTAGCGCAGCGTGTCCTCGATGGTGTCGTAACGCGCGCCCGCGACGTCCATCGCAAAGCCGTCCAGGTGGTCGAACGCGAAGCGCGGGGCGATGGCGTGGCGCAGCGCCACTTCCTGGAAGGCGGCAAAGGCGGGGTCGTTCATGGCGTCGCCGGCGTAGGCGCGCGCGGTCTGCTCGCGCAGGATGGCCAGCTCGCGCGCGGGATCAATCTGGCTGGGGGCTAGCGTGCTCGAACCCAGTTCCTGGCCGTCGACGACGTCGTCGCAATGGCGGCACCAGGCGTAGAGCATCAGCACGCTGCGGCGGGTAGCGGGATCGAACAGCCTTGCCGCCGCGGCAAAGCTTTTTGAACCGACCTTGATCGTTTCGGTCGCGTGGTTCAGCAAGGCTTCGCTCATGCCAATGCCTCCTCGATCATCAGGCCGGCCGTGGCCTTGGCCGAGCCGATCACGCCGGGCACGCCCGCGCCCGGATGGGTGCCGGCGCCCACCAGGTACAGGTTCGCCAGCTCCTTGTCGCGGTTGTGTGGACGGAACCAGGCGCTTTGCGTGAGGATCGGTTCGAGCGAAAAGGCCGAGCCGACGTGGGCGTTGAGCTGGTCGCGGAAGTCGAAGGGCGTGAAGATGCGGCTCGTGACGAGCTGGCTGCGCAATCCGGGCATGTAGCGCTTTTCGAGGTAGTCGAAAATGCGGTCGCGGTAGAGCGGTCCTTCGACCTCCCAGTCGATCGGCGCATTGCCCAGGTGCGGCACGGGCGCCAGCACGTAATGGCTGCCGCAGCACGGCGGCGCGAGCGACGGGTCGGTCACGCAGGGCGCGTGCAGGTAGCGCGAAAAGTCCTCGGCCAGCGTGTCGCCTTTAAAAATCTCGTCGATCAGTCCCCGGTAGCGCGGCCCGAAGCAGACCGTGTGGTGCTGCAATTGCGAATGGTGGTGATCCAGCCCGAAGTACAGCACGAACAGCGAATTCGAAAAGCGCTTCCTGCCCAAGCTGGCCGCCTCGCTCACGCCGCGCGGGTGCTGCCCCAATAGCGAGCCGTAGGTGTGGACGACGTCGGCGTTCGAGGCCACGGCATCGGCCGCGAACAGGCGGCCGTCTTCCAGGCGCACGCCGGAGACGCGGGCGCCCGTCGCTGTCCCATTCACTTCGATGCGCGCCACCGGGGCGTTCAGTTCGATGCGCCCGCCGATGTCCTCGAACAGGCGCACCAGTGCCTTGACCAGCGCCCCGGTGCCGCCGCGCGGAAACCACACGCCCCAGCGCCGCTCCAGGGCGTGGATCAGGGTGTAGATCGATGAGGTGGCGAACGGGTTGCCGCCCACCAGCAGCGAGTGGAACGAGAACGCCTGGCGCAGCTGCTCGTCCCGTACGAAGCGCGACACCATGCTGTAGACGCTGCGCCAGGCCTGCAGGCGCGCCAGCTGCGGTCCTGCCCCGATCATGTCGCGGAAGGACAGGAAGGGGATGGTGCCGAGTTTTACGTAGCCTTCCTCGAACACGGCCTTCGAGTAGGCGAGGAAGCGCTGGTAGCCGGCAACATCGAGCGGGTTGCGCGCGTGAATCTGGCGGTCGAGCGCTTCCTGGTCGTTGGCGTAGTCGAAAAAGCTGCCGTCTTCCCAGCACAGCCGGTAGAAGGGCGCGACGGGCAGCATCTCGACGTAGTCCTCGATGCGCTTGCCGGCGGCGGTAAACAGCTCTTCGATGCAGGACGGGTCGGTGATGACGGTCGGCCCGGCATCGAACACGAAGCCCTGGTCTTCGTACACGTAGGCACGTCCGCCCGGCTTGTCGCGCTTTTCCAGCAGCGTCGTCTGCATGCCGCTGGCCTGCAGGCGGATGGCCAGGGCCAGCCCGCCGAAGCCGGCGCCGACAACCACCGCTTTTTTCGATGCATTCATTCGGAATTCCTGATCTGGTTCGGGTGGATTTTGCATGCCGCAGCCATGGCCTGGCGCACGGGTACGGGCGGCTTGCCGCTGAGGACGCGCGCCTTGTCCGCCAGGCGCAGGCGCCCGGCATAGAAGCGCGCGATCAGGGGCGCCGGCAGGCGGTAGAAGCGCTGCATCACGCGCCAGCGGTGGTCCGCGCCGCCGGCCAAAAACAGCATGCGGTTGAGCAGGCGGAAGAAGCGCTGGGCGCGCCACTCCCTGTGCGCCTCGTCGCGGATGGCGGCGAACAGGCCTGGCGCGCGCAGGTCGGCCAGGCTCGCCACGCGCTCGGCCAGGCGCACGGCATGCGGCAGCGAATAGCCGGTGGTCGGGTGGAACAGCCCGGCGCGCAGGCCGGAGCAGGGCTGGCCTTCGAGGTCCAGCCAGAAGCCGTCGATGTCGCCCGCCAGCACGATCGGCAGCGAGCCGTGCTCTTCGCGTATGACGTCGTCGATGCGCCAGCCGCGCGCGGCCGCGTAGGCCGAAATGTTGGCGCGCAGCCGTTCCGGTTCCCATCCCTGCGCATCGACGTAATGGGTGTCTTCGATCAGTACGCGGTCCGGGCCGAAGGGCAGCAGGTAGACGAAGCGGTAGCCGCCTTGCTGCTCGACGCTGGCGTCCATGATGACCGGGGCCGTCAAGCCGTGCGGCGCGGCGAGTTTCACTTCCTGGCCGAGGAAGGTCTGGTAGCCCAGCGCCAGCCGCGTGGTGGGACGCATGCCGCGCCCGTCGATGACGGCGCCGGCGTGCAGGGTGTCGCCGCCGGCCAGCCTTACCCAGGTGGGGCCGAGCGAGGCCACCTGGACGCAGCTGCGCAGCGACGCGTTCGGTGACCCATCCAGCGCCGCCGTGATGACGCGCGCGAAATCGTCTGAGGCGATGCTGGCGTAGCCGCCCTCCAGGGTGCGTGCATGGCCGGGAAAGACCACGTCGTAACGCGGCCAGCGCGCGCCAATCAGCGGCGCCAGCCAGGCGCGCTGCGCGGCCTCGAGGTCGCTGTCGTGGAAGGACCAGGTGTGGTTGCCGCCGATACGATCTCCGCTTTCCAGCATCAGGATTTTCAGCCCGGGGCGTTCGGTGCGCAGGCGCCAGGCGATCAGGCCGTTGGCCAGTCCGCCGCCGACCAGGATCAGGTCGTACATGGCAGGCCGATCGGGCTCAGGCAGGTCGCGCTTATCCATGGCTGGCCACGCCCGCTGCTGGCGCCTTCAGCCGCAATGCCTCCTCGACGATGTCGGCTGCGCGCTGCGCGCCGCCGGCGCCCCGCACGCTGTGCGCCAGCTGCGCGCTGCGCCGGGCGAAGCCGGGTTCCTCGAACAGGCGCCCCAGCTGCCGGCCGAGCGTGGCGGCGCTGGCGAAGCGCGGCGAAGCGCGCAGGCCGACGCCGGCGTGGCAGACCCGCGCCGCGACGCCGGGCTGGTCGAAAGCGATCGGCAGCGCCAGGATCGGCGTGTGGGCGGCAATCGCATCCATCACCGTGTTCAGGCCCGCGTGCGAGACGACGGCGTCGGCGCGCGCCAGCACCGCTTCCTGCGCCGCGAACGCGCAGACCCAGGTGGCGCCGGCATGGCGCAGCGCCTGCGCCTGGCGCTCGCCCAATCCCCCGCAGTGCGCCACCAGCAACTGGACGTCGCGCGCGCGGCAGGCTTGCGCAATGCGCCTGAACAGGCCGAAGCGCTGGCCCTGCAGCGTGCCGAGCGAGGCGAAGACGAAAGGGCGGCCGGGGTCGATGTCCGGCATGGCGTCGATCCGGGCCGGCGCCACTGCATGTGGGACGCGCAGCGGGCCGACGTGGTGAAAATGCGCGGGCAGGTGCTTGCGCGGGAATTCGAAGGCGGCCACGGTCTGGCTGATCTGCGCCAGCGGCGACAGGCATTCGTGGAGGGCGCCGCGCGCGGGCACTTTCAAACGGCGCGCCTCGAACGCGATGGCGCTGCGATGCGGCGTCATCATCCAGTCGTAGACGCGGGTGCTGCCCTCGACGATGCGCAGCGCGCGTTCGCTGTCGCTCCAGTCGAAGGGCATCACCGGCAGCGGTATGCCGGGCTCGCGGTTGACCGGCAGCGCGCACGCCACGGACACGAAGGGCAGGCCCAGGCTTTCCGCCACCAGCCCGCCGGCGGCTTCCATCTGGTCGCCGATCAGGGCGTCGATTTCGAGCGCTTCGAGCGCCGCCGGCAACTCGCGGCACAGCATGGTGGTTGTACACGCCATGTCGGTGATGACGCGGCGCAGCCCGAGGGGGCTGCCCGGATTGGCCGCGCGTTCGAGCGAGGCGGCGAGCGACCCGGGAGGATGGCTGGTGCTGCCCAGCGCGTGGAAGCCCAGCCGCGAATTGAGCAAATGAGCACGTACATAAGCGGCAGCGTCAGCCTGCTGCAGGAAGGTCACGCGGTGCCCGCGCGCGACGAGCGCCAGCGCGAGCGCGGACAGTGCGCTGAAATGGCTGTAGAAGGCAGGAGCAACCACGCCGAAATGGGCCATGCGCCGGTCCTCGTCTAGGTGCGGCGGCTGCCGGGGCGCGGCCTGGACGCAGCGCTCAATGGTGCACCTGGCCCTGTCCCTGGGCCTGCGCGGCGTAGTGCGAGCCCGGACCGCGCGCGAACAGGGTGTCGACGAAACGGCGCGTATGCTGCCCGCTGCCATGCTTGCTGCCGATCGCGTCGGTGAGGTAGCGGTCGGCGTCGTCCAGGTGGGTGGCCAGGCGCTGGCGTGCTTCCTCGAGGCCGAGGGCGTTGATCAGCGTGGCCTTGCCGAGGTCCTTGCCGGTGTCCTTGCCGGTGACGGCGCTGTCGTTGCCCGGCCCGTCCTGGAAGTCGTCGCGGATCTGGAAGGCGTGGCCGGCGGCCAGCGCGAATGCGCGCAGCGACTGGGCCACGCAGTCGTCCGATTGCGCGACGATGGCGGCCATGTCGACCGAGACGCCGAGCAGCACGCCCGTCTTCAATTCATTGGTGCTGGCGATTTCCTCGGCGGTACGCTGGCCGCCGCTGCGCAAGTCCTCGAACTGGCCGCGCACCAGCCCCTGGGCGCCGACCGTTTCGGCCAGTTTCGCGACCAGGCGCGCACGCACCAGCGGCGGGACGTCGGGGGCCGTGGCCAGGATGCCGAACGCCCGGCTGAGCAGGGCCACCGAGGCCAGGATGGCGACGTCTTCGCCGAACTGCACGTGGATGGTGGGCTGGCCGCGGCGCAGCATGGCGTTGTCCATGCAGGGCATGTCGTCCAGGATCAGGGAGGCGGCATGTACCATCTCGACGGCGCAGGCGATGTCGACCAGGGCAGGGGAGGAGCAGCCGAGGTCGCGCGCGACCAGCATCAGGAGGAGCGGGCGCATGCGCTTGCCGGCGCCGAGGGTGCCGGAGCGCATGGCGCGCGCCAGCAGGTCGGCGTCGTCGCCACTGTCGGCCAGCAGCTGCGCGATGCGCTCTTCGAATTCGTGGCGGATGGTGTCGAATTCCGCCAGCCAGGGATCGCCGCGCTTGTCCATATCGAGCCCGCCGAACGGTCGTGTCGTGGTAGTCATGCGCCGATCCTTTTGCCGAGGAGACAATAAAAACTGATGAATTCCCTATTGATGATACCGGAATCCATTTCGGGTACTTGCCGAATATTTCAACCGTGTGCTAACCGTTTTTGCAATAG
Source organism: Massilia sp. (assembly GCA_028292765.1). Classification (GTDB taxonomy): domain Bacteria; phylum Pseudomonadota; class Gammaproteobacteria; order Burkholderiales; family Burkholderiaceae_D; genus Telluria. The sequence continues at coordinate 9,272 of JAQGLR010000340.1, forward strand.
CTTTCGTCAATTCCGACAATTTGTATAGGCGAGGCGCAAACGTCCTCCGGCATGCGTTGGCGATACGCTCAACAATAAAAAAATGCCGCGCGGTGCACACCGGGCGGCATTTTTGTTGCGTGCAAAAAATTGCCACGCGCGGATTGGTCAACTGTAACTGGTCCAGCTCTTCGGGATCTCGATATGCCCCGCCTTGGCAGCGTCGGCATACGCGCGCATTTCGGCGACGACGGCTTCAAGCTGTTCGTTGCCCGGGTTCTGGAGGAAGCCCTTCATGCGCTCGTGCAGCGACGCTTGCTGGTCGCGCCATTCGTAACGTGAACTCTTGCTCATACGACCCCCTTGCAACCCGCTGCCGTGATGTTCTGGTTGATATCCATGACACCCTCCTTTTTATAAGGCTACCAGTCTTGCATGAATGCTTGCACCAGATCGGTGCGATGACGCACATTCTTCTCCGGCACCGCAGCGCATCACATCAGCGCAGCACGGCGCGGTAGAACATTTCCAGGCGTCCGGCAAGCAGGCGATGGGCCTCGGCGCGCGGCGGCTGCGCTTGCGGAAACACCAGGCGCCCGATGGGATCGCCGGCAATCCAGCTCGTGAGGAAAGCAGGCAATTGTTCGAAGGGCAGGTCGGCGCGTAATTGCGCGCGCACGTCGGGTCGCGCGAAAAAGCGTTCGAGCATGTCGCGGGTCAGGCGCGGGCCGGCGCCGTGGAAGGTGTCCGCCAGTTCCGGGTTGCCCGGCGCCTCGGCGATCACCACGCGCTGCATCGCGATCAATTGTTCGTTGCAGAGCAGGTCGAAGAACTGGCGCGCGAAGTCGTCGACCACTTCACGCAAGGGCCGCATGTCGTGTTCCATGTCGCGCATCTGGAAGAACTGGTCGCGGCGCGATACCAGCACTGCGTCGAGCAGGCCCGCCTTGCCGCCGAACTTGACGTAAATGGTGCGCACCGCGACCCGCGCCGCGCGCGCGATCGCCTCCAGGCTGGTGCGGGTATAGCCGTTCTGCAGGAACAGCTGCGCGGCCACGTCGATCAGGTCCTGGGTGCGGGCTTCGACGTCGCTCGCCCTGGGCCGCCCGGCGCCGCGCAGGCCGGACGCGGTGCTCGCTTGCGATGGTTTGGTCATGCCGGTACTTTAGAGCAGCGACAAATGAAATGCAATCGTTTCATTTCTTGACGAACTCAGGCGCTTGTCGAATAATGTCGCACTGATTCTTTCCCGGAGTTGCAACATGCCCCAAACGCAGCCCTCAAACGAGCACAAGCCGCTCGGCACTGTCCCCGCACCTGCACCCGCAGCGGCCGGCAAGACGCCGCCCAACAAGCGCGTGCTGGCCGTGGTCGGGCTGATCGCACTGGCCGCCATCTTCGCCGGCGGGCGCATGTGGTACCGCGGCCAGCACTTCGTCGACACCGAGAACGCTTACGTTTCCGGCCACGTGCACCCGATCTCGGCACGCATCGCCGGCGTCGTCACGCGCGTGCTGGTCGAGGACAACCAGCGTGTGAAGGCGGGCGACGTCATCGCCGAACTGGATCCGGCCGACCAGCAGGTGCGCGTCGAGCAGATCGAGGCGCAGATCGCCAGCGCCAGGCAGCAAGTCATCCAGGCCGACGCCCAGGTGGCGCAGGTGCGGGCCCAGGCCGCAGCGGCGAAAGCGCAGGTGGGACAATCGCAGGCGCTGGCACTGCGCGCGCGCCAGGACGCCGAGCGTTTCAGCCAGCTGTACACGAAGCAGATGAAGGCCGTCTCGAAGGCCGAGGTCGATGCCGCCAACGCCGCGCGCACGGCCGCCGCCGCCGACGTCAACGCGCGCCGCGACAACGCCGTCGCCGCCGAGGCCCAGATCGCCGCCGCGTCTTCCGCGCGCGACGTGGCCAAGTCCCAGATCAGGGTGCTGCAGGCGCAATTGAAGGACGCGAAGCAGCAGGTCGGCTACAGCCGCATCCTGGCGCCCGTCGATGGCCGCATCGGCCGGCGCAGCGTCGAAGTGGGCGCGCGCGTGCAGCCGGGCCAGCAACTGGTCGCCGTGGTCGAGGACAAGGTCTGGGTCACCGCCAACTTCAAGGAAACCCAGCTCGCCGGCCTGAAGTCTGGCCAGGCGGTCGCTCTCGAAATCGACGCGCTGCCCGGCGAACACCTGGTGGGCCGCGTGCACAGCTTCTCGCCGGCGTCGGGTAACCAGTTCGCACTGCTGCCGGCCGATAACGCGACCGGCAACTTCACGAAAATCGTGCAGCGCGTGCCGGTGAAGATCACCCTGGCACCGGCCGACGTGCAGCGCCTGGCCGGGCGCCTGGTGCCGGGCATGTCGGTGGAGGCGGAAGTCGACATGCGCCAGGAAGTCGGGCCACCGGCACAGGCCGCGCCGGCGCAGTCAGTCAAGTAAGGCGCTGACATGACGAGTACCACCAGCCCCGCGCTTGCGCCTGCGCCGGGCGTTTTCCCGGGCGCGCCCGCGGCCGGCACGCGGGTCGACCTGCGTACCTGGATCGCGGTCGCCGCCGGCATGCTCGGCGCCTTCATGGCGGTGCTCGACATCCAGATCACCAACTCGTCGCTGCGCGACATCCTCGGTACGCTCAATGCCACCCAGGAAGAGGGATCGTGGATCTCCACCGCCTACCTGTGCGCCGAGATTGTCGTCATTCCGATGACGGCGCTGTTCGCGCGCGCCTTTGGCGTGCGCCGCTACATGATCGGCACCACCGCGCTGTTCCTCGTGTTTTCGACCCTCTGCGGCGCCGCCTGGAACCTCGAGAGCATGATCGTGTTCCGCATGCTGCAGGGCTTCACCGGCGGCGCCCTGATCCCGATGGCGATGACGCTCGTGATGACGCGCCTGCCCGCATCCAAACGCGCGGTCGGCATGGCCATCTTCGGCCTCACCGCGACCCTGGCCCCGGCCATGGGCCCGACCCTCGGCGGCTACCTGTCCGAGCTGTACGGCTGGCCGTCGATCTTCTACATCAACTGGGTGCCGGGGGTGCTGCTCATCGCCGGCATGATGTATGGCCTGGATCGCGAGCCGATGCAGATCCGGTCGCTGGTGAACGCCGACTGGCTCGGCATCGGCCTGATGGCGATGGGCCTCGGTTGCCTGACGATCTTCCTGGAAGAGGGCAATTCGAAGGACTGGTTCGATTCGCAGTTCATCATCAACTTCGCGGCGCTGGCGCTGATCGGCATCCTCGGCTGGGTCGCAGTCAGTTTCACCCGCCAGCAATCCTTCGTGAACCTGCGCCTTTACGGGCAGCGCAACTTCCTGATTGCGACGGTGCTGTCGGCCGTCACCGGCATGGGCCTGTATGGCTCCTCCTACCTGCTGCCGCTGTACCTGGGCCAGATCGCGGGTTACACGCCGATGCAGATCGGCGAAGTGATCGCCTGGGTCGGCCTGCCGCAACTGCTGGTGATGCCGTTCGCGGCCGCCTTGTCGTCGAAGGTCGACAACCGCATCCTGTGCAGTTTCGGGCTGCTGCTGTTCGGCGGCTCGTGCCTGATGAACGCCTTCATGGACGCCTCCAGCGGTTACGACCAATTGATGTTTACCCAAGTCGTGCGCGCCATCGGCCAGCCCTTCGTGATGCTGACCCTGTCGAACTTCGCGATGAACGGGATTGCGCCGAAAGACATGCCGTCGGCCTCGAGCCTGTTCAACATGACCCGCAACCTCGGCGGCTCGATCGGCATCGCCATGCTGGCGACCTCGCTCACCAACCGCGAGCATTTTCACTCCGCGCGCCTCGGCGAGTCGGTCTCAAACTACGCCGCGCCGACCCAGGAGCGCATCGAGCAGATCACGCAGGGGCTGGTCGCCTCGGGCGTCGACCCGGCGACGGCTGCGCACCAGGCACTGGCCGTGCTCGACCGCATCGTGCGGCGCGAGGCCTATGTGATGGCCTACAACGACGCCTTCTGGATCGTCGGCATCATCCTGGTGGGCTGCATCGCCATGGTCTGGCTCGCCGACAAGGTCAAATCTCCCGGCGGCGCCGGCGGCGGTGGCCATTGAACTTATTTAAAGAGATGAGAAAAACGATGTTCGATTCCCTTGCCCAGATCTTCCCGCGCCGCGCGTCCAGCGTGAGCGTGGCCGCCGCGCTGGCCATGCTGGCGAGCGGCTGCTCCACCATCGGCCGCGATTTTGTCGCACCCAAACCGGTCGGGGCGCCGGCCTACCGCCATGCCGTCGGGATTGCGCCCGGCACCCCGGCAGACACCGCCCGCCTGCCGGCGGCCTGGTGGACCGTGTTCAACGACGCCACCTTGGCCAGCCTGGAAGAGCGCGCGCTGCGCGACAACCCGGGCGCAAAAGCGGCCGCGCAACGCCTGCTGCAGGCGCAGGCCCAGCTGGGCGTGGTGCGTGCCGGGCAGGCGCCGAACCTGTCGCTGAACGCGGGCGTATCGAATGCGCGCACCTCGGCCGAAACCTCGCAGGCGCTTGCCCTGGGCGGTCGTTCGGTCGAGGGCAACAATTTTGCAGTCGGCGCCGCGCTGTCGTACGAACTCGACCTGTGGGGCCGCGTGCGGCGCGTGGTCGAAGCGGCCGACGCCCAGGCGCTGGCGGCGCAGAACGACCGCGACGGCGTGCTGTTGATGCTCTCGAACCAGGTGGCGCAAGCCTACTGGCAACTGCGCGGGCTGGACGCGGAAAGCGCGATCCTGCGCGCTGCGCTGGCAACCCGGCGCGAGGCGCAGGGGCTGGTCGAAGCGCGTTTCGAAGGGGGCCTGTCGAACGAGCTGGACGTGTCGCGGGCGCGCATCGAGCGGGCCAATGCCGAAGCCGACCTGCACGAAGTGCAGCGCCAGCGTAACCTGGTCGAGCATGCGCTGGCGCTTCTCGTGGGCGCCGCGCCGGACGCGCTGCTGGTGCCCGTCCTGCCGAAGACGGCGCTGCCGCTGCCCCCGAACATCCCGGTCGGCCTGCCGGCCAGCCTGCTGGCCCAGCGCCCGGACCTGGCGGCCAGCGTCGCCAACCTGAGGGCGGCGAATGCGCAGGCGGCGGTGGCCGAGGGCGCCTTCTATCCGTCGCTCACGCTCACCAGCAATGTCGGTTTCGCGTCGGAGTCGCTGCGCGAGCTGGCCAGCGGCAGCGCGCGCCAGTTCTCGATCGGGCCGCTGGCCCTGTCGCTGCCGGTGTTCGACGGCGGCCGCAACGCGGCGAACCTGGCCCTGTACCGGGCGCGTTACGAGGAAGCCGTGGCGAACCACGAAAACCGCCTGCTGGGCGCCCTGCGCGAAGTCGAAGACGCGCTGTCGGACGCGCAGCAGCGCCAGAAGCAGGGCGAGGTGCAGGCGCAAGCCCAGGCAGCGGCCGCCAGGGCCCTGCTGGTGGCGCAGGCACGCTACGAGCGCGGACTCTCGACCTATCTCGATGTGACCGACGCCCAGCGCAGCGCGCTGGCGGCGGACCGCGCGGCGGCGCAGATCCGTACCCAGCGCTTGCTGGCGTCGGTCGCGGTGGCGCGTGCGCTGGGTGGCGGGTGGTCGGAGCAGTCGGCGCTGGCGACGGTGCGCTGATTTACAAAACCCCGAACCCCGCCTCCCCACCGTATTACAATTCCCCGGTTGCCTTTCAACCAACACAGGGGACCCATGAAACACCTTCTTGCTCCAATCGTGCTGGCGATCGCAGCCGCTAGCGTCGTCGCGGCCGAAGCGCCTGCCGTGAAACCCCAGGCCGCCAGCGCCGCCGAACTGAACGCGATGGCGAAACGCTTCGCCCCGGTCGAGCTGCGCGCGGATATTGCGGCCTTGTCGAAAGGCGACCGCGCAGCGATTGCCAGACTGATCGAAGCGGCGAAGATCATCGATACCCTGCAGCTGCGCCAGCGCTGGGCCGGCAACGAAGCGCTGTGGGCCGCGCTGCAGAAGGACAACACCCCGCTGGGCCGCGCGCGCCAGCACGCCTTCTGGCTGAACAAGGGCCCCTGGTCGATCCTCGACAACAACACCTCGTTCATGCCGGCCGAGTATGCGGGCATCGCCATCCCGGCGCGCAAACCCGATGGCGCGAATTTTTATCCGGCGGGCGCCAGCAAGGCCGCGCTGGAGTCGTGGATGAACGCGCTCCCAGGCAAGGAGAAGGAAGCCGCGCAGTGGTATTTCACCGTCATCCGCAGCAGCCCGGATGGCAAGTTCCGCACCGTGAAGTATTCCGAGGAATACAGGCCGGAGCTGGAACAGCTGGCGAAACTCCTGCGTGAAGCCGCCGCCAGCACCGACAATGCGTCCCTGAAAAAATTCCTGCTGCTGCGCGCCGACGCTTTCCTGTCGAACGATTACCTGGCGTCGGACTTCGCCTGGATGGACCTGGACTCCCCGGTCGACATCACGATCGGCCCTTACGAAACCTATAACGACGAGCTGTTCGGCTACAAGGCCGCGTTCGAGGCCTATGTCAGCGTGCGCGACGCCAAGGAAACGCAGAAGCTGAATTTCTTCGGCAAGCACATGCAGGAGCTGGAAGACAACCTGCCGGTCGACAAACAGTACCGCAACCCGAAGGTCGGGGCGATGGCGCCGATGGTGGTGGTGAACCAGGTGTATGGCGCCGGCGACGGCAACATGGGCGTGCAGACCGCGGCCTACAACCTTCCGAACGACGAGCGCATCATCCGCGAGCGCGGCTCGAAGCGCGTCATGCTGAAGAACATCCAGGAAGCGAAGTTCGAGTCCACGCTGAAACCGATCACGAAACTGGTGCTCCGCCCGCAGGACCAGAAGGACCTCGATTTCGATTCCTTCTTCACCCACATCCTCGCGCACGAGATCATGCACGGCCTCGGGCCCCACGTCACGAAGAGGGCTGGCCGCGAATCGACCCCGCGCCAGGAGCTGAAGGACACCTACTCGACCATCGAGGAAGCCAAGGCCGACGTCACCGGCCTGTGGGCGCTGCGCTTCATGATGGACAAGGGCCTGCTGAAGGAGACGCTGGGGCAGGGGGCGCAAGCCGAGCGCAAGCTGTACAACACCTTCCTGGCCTCGAGCTTCCGCACGCTGCACTTCGGCCTCTCCTCGTCGCACGCGCGCGGCATGGCGATCCAGGTGAACTACCTGCTCGACAAGGGCGCTTTTGTCTCGCATGGCGACGGCAGCTTCTCGGTCGACTTCAAGAAGATCAAACAGGCCGTGATCGATCTCGACCGCGAGTTCCTGACGATCGAGGCGACTGGCGACTATGCGCGCGCCAAGGCGATGATGGCGAAATATGTGGTCATCCGGCCCGACGTGCAGAAGGCGCTCGACAAGATGAAGGCGGTGCCGAACGACATCCGGCCGGCCTTTGTCACTGCCGCCAGCCTCGCTGGCGGGAGTACGAAACAGTAACGCGCTGTCAAATCCGACAAAACCGGCCTGGTTCTTGCTGGCTAAAATTGTTGTATTTGATTAAGAAGATAAATACACGGGGGCAGTTCTGCTATAGTATTTGACTTTCCGCAGGGAAATAATCGTAGAGATATGAGCCCTGTCCGCCGCCGGAGCGGTTTCCGGACTTACTTAAGCGAGCCCCCATGTCCTCTTCAAAACTGACCATCGGAACCCGGCTGGCCCTGGGTTTCGGTGCCGTACTGGCGTTGATGATGGTGCTGACTGCCCTGGCGGTCAGCCGCGTCGGCAACATCGACCAGACCCTGAACCACATCAACGACGTCAACAACGTCAAGCAGCGGCACGCGATCAATTTCCGCGGCAGCGTGCACGACCGTGCCATCGCCCTGCGCGACGTGGTCCTGTCCGCCGATGCCGCCGCGGCCCAGCCGTCGATCGAGCGCATCCGGGTGCTGGCCGCCAATTACGAGTCCGCGGCCGTGGCGCTCGACGCGCTGTTTGCCGCCCGCACCGATATCCTGCCTGAAGAAAAAAGCGCGCTGGCGGCGATCAAGGCCAACGAGCGCAAGACCCAGCCGCTGATCGCGAAAGTCGCCGCGCTGCACCTGGCCGGCGACGTGGAAGGGGCACGCACGCTGCTGGCAAGCGAAGCCGGACCGGCCTTCGTCGGCTGGCTGGCCAGTGTGAACGTCCTGATCGACCTCGAAGAAAAGTTGAACAAGGATGCGGCGGGCGAAGCGCGCGCGCTGACCGGCAGCTTCTTTACCTGGATGCTGGTGCTGTGCGCCATCGCCGTGGCTTTCGGGGCGCTCGGCGCCTGGTTCATCAGCCGTGGCCTCTTGCGCCAGCTCGGCGGCCAGCCGGAATATGCGGCCCGCATCGTCGGCAGCATCGCCGCCGGCAACCTCGGCGTGCAGATCGACACCGCGCCCGGCGACAAGACCAGCCTGCTGTTCGCGATGAAGGGCATGCGCGACAGCCTGGTGGCGATCGTGTCGCAGGTGCGCAACGGCACCCTGACGATTGCCAACGCCTCGATCGAGATCGCGGCCGGCAACCAGGATTTGAGTGGCCGCACCGAAAACCAGGCCGACACGCTGAAGGATACCGCCGCCTCGATGATGGAGCTGACCGGCACCGTGCGCCAGAACGCGGATAACGCACGCCAGGCGAATGCGCTGGCCGAGTCGGCGTCAAGCGTGGCGCTGCGCGGCGGCGCGGTCGTGGCCCAGGTGGTCGAGACGATGGCGTCGATTAACGCATCCTCAAAACAAGTGGTCGACATCATCGGCGTGATCGACGGCATTGCGTTCCAGACGAATATCCTGGCGCTGAACGCCGCCGTCGAGGCGGCCAGGGCCGGCGAACAGGGCCGCGGCTTTGCGGTCGTCGCCACCGAGGTGCGCAACCTGGCGCAGCGTTCGGCGGCGGCGGCGCGCGAGATCAAGGCGCTGATCGGCAGCTCGGTCGAGCGCGTCGACGCCGGCGCCCGCCTGGTCGACGAGGCCGGCAGCACGATGGACGAGATCGTCAACAGCGTCAAGCGCGTGACCGACATCATGGCCGAGATCAGCTCGGCCAGCGCGGAGCAGAGCGCCGGCATCGAACAGGTGAATGCCGCCATCGGGCGCATGGACGAGGCCACGCGCCAGAACGCCACGCTGGTCGAGCAGGCCAGCGCCGCGGCCGCGTCGCTGCAGGACGAGGCGGCGACGCTGGCCGATGTGGTCAGCGTATTCAAAATGGACAATCGGATGGGAGAAGACAGTGGCCGCGCTGTTGCTTCCACGCCGCACAAGAAGGCTTTGGCGCTGTCGGCTTGAACACCCGCAAAAATATTTCTGATTGGGAAGATATTCTGGGTTCTGGAATTGCTTTAAAGCAGTTCAACGAACCCGGAAGTCTTCCATGTTCAAATTTCTGTTCCCCCTCGCGCTGCTCGCCGGCGCAACCGCCCAGGCCGCCGAACTGACCGCGCTCGAACAGCGCTGGCTGCAGGCGGCGGCCCCGGTCCTGGCCTACTCCCAAACTTTGAAACTGCCGGTGGACGTCATCGTCCAGCCGCAGGCGCGCCCGACTGACGTGCCGCTGGCCATGGGCTTCGATCGCGGCCGCTGCAAGCTGGTGCTCTCGTTGCGCGGCAATCCGCAGGCGGAAACCATGCTGGCCGCCGTGCCGGCCGAGCGCCAGGGCGAACTCATCGAAGCCATGGCGGCGCACGAAGTTGCCCATTGCTGGCGCCATGCGCAAGGCGCGTGGAACGCGCTGCCGGCGGGCTTCGTCGAGGTGGGCGAGGAAACCGCGGCCGACCCGCGCCTGCTCGCCGCATCGAAAGCACTGCGCGCATCGCGCCGGGAGGAAGCCTATGCCGACCTGGCGGCGCTGGCCTGGACCCGGCATCGCAACCCCGGTGCTTATGACCGGGTGCATGGCTGGCTCGAAACCATTCGCAATCGACAGACCGTGGCGCGCGGCGGCCACGATACCCGGGCCTGGGTGGCGCTGGCCCGCGACGCCCGCCGTATCGGGCAGACCGGCGCGCCGTTCGAGGATGCCGCACCGCTCTGGCGCGAAGGCCCGTTGCAGGATTGGCGGCATTGACGCATTTCAGCTAACCCAAGCGTATTTCGTGGTATTTCCGGCAAGTGTACGTTGACGCACAGATGGTGCATGGGGTGGGGCGTTTAATGACCCAATTACAACAAATCACACGAGGGAACACCACCATGAAATCGCTGCTCGCAACCTTGCTGGCCACCGCCGCCGGCGCCAGCTTCGCCGCCGCGCCTGCCGCTGCCCCGAATAACGACGCGGCGGCCTACCGCACCGTCAGCCAAAAGGCGACTTCCGACTACAAGACGGCCAGTGCCAGGTGCGACGCCAGGAAGGGCAACGAGAAGGATGTCTGCATGGCCGAGGCCAAAGCCACGCGTGCGCGCAGCGAGTCCCAGGCGATCGCGAAGTACAACAATTCGGAGCAAAGCCGTGCCAACGCCCGCACCAGGCTTGCTGAAGCCGAGTACGAAGTGGCCAAGGAAAAGTGCGACGACAAGAGCGGCGCCGCGAAGGACAGCTGCATGGACAATGCCAAGTCGGTGCGCACCGCCGCGCTGGCCGAGGCCAGGGCCGGCCGCACCGGTGCATCCGGCAACGCCGCCGCCGGCAGCGCCGGCCTGATCGCCAGCACCGACACCAAGGATCCGGCCAAGGCGGCCGCGGTTGCCAAGTGCGAGAAAGCCGGCGGCGCGGACACCGCCTGCCTCGTCGACAACAAGGGCAACGCCACGACGCTCGCGAACCGCGCCGACAACGCCACCGAGCGTGCCGCCGACAAGACCCGCGATGGCGCCGAGACGGCGGTCGACAAGACCAAGGCTGTCGCCGCAATCGTTGTCGCCAAGACCAGGGAGGTGGCTTCGGCCGCCGTCGACAAGACCAGGCAGGCCGCCTCGACCGTTGCACAGAAGACCGAGAACGCCACGGAAAACACGAAGGACGCCGCTTCGACCGCCGTCGCGAAGACCGATAACGCGGCCGACCGTGCCGGCGACAAGACCCGCGACGCCGGCCGCACCACGGCCTCCGCCGCCTCCGACACGGCCATCACCACCAAGGTCAAGGCGAACATCTTCAAGGAGCCGGAACTGAAATCGATGGCGCTCCACGTCGAAACCGAGAAGGGCGTCGTCATGCTGAGCGGCTTCGTCGAGTCGAAGGCCGAGGCGGACAAGGCCATCAAGACGGCCAGGGACGTCGAAGGCGTGACCAGCGTGAAGAGCACGATCAAAGTGAAATAAGCAGCGGGCAGGACGCAGCGCTGTCGGTGAGCCGGCAGCGCCTCTGCCTTTAGGTATAATTTTCGGGTGAATAAACTCGAAGCCTTTGGATACATCGTGGCCCAGGCGGCCCGCGGTGAGATCACTTTCCCCACCAGCGTCAATGCGGTGCTGCGCCTGCAGCAGGCGCTCGACGACCCCGACTGCCCGCTCGACGAGGCGATCCGCCTCGTGCTGGCCGAGCCGCAACTGGCCGCGCGCACCGTTGCGATGGCCAATTCGGCGGCGTTCGGCGGCGGCGGCGGGCCACCCATCACCAACGTGCGCGCAGCGATCACCCGGCTCGGCTACCGGCGCCTGCAGGCGCTCGTTGCCAGCCTGATCGTGCGCCAGTTCGGCAGCCGCATCTCGGACCCGGGCCTGCGCGCAAAGGCCGAGCAATTGTGGCAGCACACGACCCATGTGGCGGCGCTGGCCGGCGTGCTGGCGCGCCGCGTGACGGGCGTGAATCCCGATACGGCGCTGTTTGCCGGCATCATCCACGAGGTCGGCGGTTTCTACCTGCTGTCGCGCGCCGACGAGTATCAAGGGCTGCTCGACGACGATCCCGAAAACTGGGGCGAGTTGTGCGAAGACGTGGTGGGAATGGAAGTGCTCAAGAAGCTGGCCGTGCCAGGCCCGGTGGCCGGGGCCATCGGCGAACTGCGCCGGGCCTGGATCAACATGCCGCCGTCGACCCTGCTCGACACGCTGCTGCTGGCGAACCAGTACGCGGCGGTCGCGTCGCCCCTGGGCGCCAGGGCGCAGCCCTTGCCGGACCATGCGGACAGCGCGCTTGACCTGGTCATCGACGCGGACATGCTGGCCGCCATCCGCATGGAGGCCGAGGAAGCCTGCCGCGCACTGGGCGGGCCGCTGCTGGTTTAGCCGCGCACCGCCTGCGGGCGGCGCATCCCCAGCATGAATAGCGACAAGGCCACGCCAGTCACGGCCAGGCCCGCCGCCACCCACTGCGGCGCGGCGTAGGAATAGCCGAGCGTGAGCGGAATGCCGCCGAGGAAGGCGCCGGTCGCGTTACCGATATTAAAACCCGACTGGCCGAGCGAGGAGCCCAGCA
>JAQGLR010000358.1 GCA_028292765.1 Massilia sp.
ACCGCGCGCTGCGCCTGACCGAACACGGCCTGCAACCCCTGGAGGCGTAAAGCCCATGTGGATCGACACCCACTGCCACCTGGACGCCCATGAATTCGGCGCCGGCGCGCAGGACGTCGCCGCGCGCTCTAGCCAGGCCGGGGTGTCGATGATCGTGATCCCGGCTGTCGAACGCGGCAATTTCGAGGCTGTCGCCGGCCTCGCGCACGCTGCGCCGAACCTGAGCTATGCGCTGGGCATCCATCCGATCTGCGTGCCGCAGGCAAAGGACGAAGACCTGCTCGCGCTGCGCGCGGCGGTGGAAAGCGCAATGACGGACCCGCGCTTCGTCGCCGTCGGCGAGATCGGCCTCGACTTCTTCATCCCCCGGCTCTGCGAACCGGCGATGCGCGACAAGCAGGAGCGCTTCTTCAAGGAGCAGCTGCGCATCGCGCGCGACTTCGGCCTGCCGGTGCTGACCCACGTGCGCCGCTCCCAGGACCAGGTCCTGAAATACCTGCGCCAGGTGACGCCACCCTGCGGCATCGCGCACGCCTTCAACGGCAGCGAGCAGCAGGCGAATACCTTCATCAAGCTCGGCATGCACCTCGGGTTCGGCGGCGCCATGACTTTTACGCGCGCGCTGCAGATCCGGCGCCTGGCAAGCGCTCTGCCGCTGGACCGGATCGTGCTCGAGACCGATGCGCCGGACATCTCGCCGGCCTGGGTGCACCCGGCGCGCAACAGTCCGGAACAGCTGCCGGCGATCGGCGCGGCGCTGGCGGGCTTGCGCGGCATCGGCGAGCTTGACGTGCGCACGGCCGCCTGGCGCAATTCGATCGCGGCGATGCCGCGCCTGGCGGCGCTGCTGGCCTAGCCGATGGGCGCCGGCGGAACTTTCCGTCGCTGACGGCCTCAACTGTGTATGCATACAGTCGATGCGCCCATGCGGCGTAAAGTTCAGCGCGTTTGGCCTTGTGCACGATGATGGTACGCAATTTGGTAATGTCGGGTTCGTGCGACCATGGCTTTTTCGGCGTGGGAGACAGAAATTGGATAGCGCGAGCGAGTTCCTCCGCGTGCTGCAGCACGAGAGATCACTGAGCACCGCGCACCGCGTCCTGCGCCTGCGACTCGCCCACGCTGAAGGCCTCCTCGACGGGCATCTCGACGGGCATTTCAACGCGCATTTCAACGATATCCTGCTTCCGCAGCGCATCACCGGCAGGGAATCGGTTTGCGGCGGTATCGAATACCGCGTCGCGTGCGTCGCCAGCGACCCGACGCTACCCCTGAAGGAACTGATCGCGCTGCCGGCCGAAGTGCAGGTCGTCCTTGATCGCGGCGGCCTGCGCAGCATTTGCGGCATCGTCACCGAAGCGCGTTCCGGCGACAGCGACGGCGGCCTCGCCACCTACCAGCTGGTGCTGCGCGACGCGCTGTCGATCATGGAAAAGCGCGTCAACAGCCGTATTTTCCGCCAGATGAACGAAATCGACATCGTGCAGGTGCTGTTCGACGAGTGGCGCCATGCGAACACGACCCTCGCCGGCGCCTTCGAGTACGAACTCGATCCGCTGCTCGACGTCGACCGTTACCCCCGGCGCGAGCAGACGATGCAGTACAACGAATCGGACGCCGCTTTTGTCCGCCGCCTGCTGCGCCGCCGCGGCATCTCGTGGCTGGTGCGCGCCGGCCGCAGCCGCACCAGCGCGGTCGACGCCGCCCACGACCGCATTCCGGCGCATACGCTGGTGCTGTTCGCCGATGGCGCCAACCTGCCGGAAAACGGCGCCGGCACGGTGCGCTACCACCGCGACGACGCCACCGAGCAGCGCGACACCATCACGTCCTGGGGCGGCGCACGGTCGCTGCAGCCGGGCAGCACCACGCGCCACAGCTGGGACTACAAGAATCCGGGCGGCGCCCATTTCATGGCCGCCACTACCCGCGCCGGCAGCGACCAGGGCGGGTGGGGCAGCAGCTTTGCCGCCAGCCTCGACGACTACCTGATCGAGGCGCCGCACGCCGGCAACGACTTCGAGGACGGTTGGCGCCTCGGCCAGTTGCGCATGCACCGCCACGAGTTCGAAGCGAAGTGCTTCCATGGCGAAGGCAGCGTGCGCGATTTTTGCGCCGGCCAGTACTTCACGCTGGCCGGCCATCCCGAGATCGATACCCATCCGGTCGCCGAGCGCCAGTTCGTCATCACCGAGCTGCAGGCCAGCGTTTGCAACAACCTGCCGGGCGACCTGTCGGCGCGCATCGATCGCCTGTTGGCGAGGAATGGCTGGCACCTGCCGGCCGCCGTGCAGGCCGGCGGGCCTGCTGGTAGCAAGGCGCCTCGTGTCCACGTGAGCTTCACGGCGGTGCGCCGCGGCCTGCCCTTCGTGCCGGCTTTCGACCCGCGGGTCGACCTGCCGCATCCGCAGCTGCAAAGCGCGATCGTGGTCGGGCCGGAAAACGAAGAGGTGCACTGCGACGCGCTGGGGCGCGTGAAAATCCGCTTTCCCGGCATGCGCCCGGCGGACCACGGCCATGCGAACGGCGCCGGGGTGTCGGGCGCGCCTGCCGATTCGGCCTGGGTACGGGTCGCCTCGAACTGGGCCGGCAACGGGCCCGGCAGCCACCAGCAGTGCGGCGCGCTCGGCCTGCCGCGCGTCGGCACCGAGGTGCTGGTCGCCTTCCTCGGCGGCGACCCGGACCGGCCGATCGTCCTGTCGCAACTGTTCAACAGCCGCGCCGCGCCGCCGGCGCTCAGCCCGGACGGCGAACTGCCGGGCAACCGCTACCTGGCCGGCCTGCGCAGCCGCGAGGTCGGCGGCCAGCGCGGCAACCAGCTGCGCTTCGACGACACGCGCGGCGAAATCAGCGCGCAACTGGCGAGCGACCATGGCGCGTCGCAGCTGAACCTGGGCTGGCTGACGCGCCCGCGCGCAAACGGCGCGGCAGAGCCCCGCGGCGAGGGCGCGGAACTGCGCAGCGAGCGCGCCGTTGCCATCCGCGGCCGCGAAGGCGTGCTGGTGACCGCCGAAGCATCGTCCGCCGCCGAGGGGCCGCAGCTGGCGAGGAGCGGACTGATCGGCCTGGCCGCGCTGATGCAGAGCGTCGCGGACGAGATGGCGAAACTGGCCGCGCAGCACGCCGGCGACGAGGCGAGCAGCGCGCGCATGGCGGAGCTGGTCGACAAGCTCAAGGCCTGGGATGCCGGTTCCAACGTGGCGCCAGGCGCAGCCGGGGCAGCAGGGGCCGCGCCGATGGTCGCTGTGACGGCGCCGGCCGGGATCGTACTGGCCAGCCAGGACAACGTGGCGCTCGGCTCCGAGAAAAAGGTCGACGTGGTCAGCGGCGGCGACGCCGAGATCTCGGCTGGCCGCAACGTGTTCGTGCGCGCCGCGCGTTCGATCAGCGCCTTCGCCCATGCGCTGGGCATCAAGCTCGTCGCCGGGCGCGGCAACGTGGCGATCGAGGCGCACCAGGGCAATATCGAGATCAAGGCCTCCGGCCGGATCAGCCTGGTCTCGTCGGAAGCCATCCACATCGAGGCGCCGCTGGTGCGGATCGTCTCGAAGGGCGCGCAGACGGAATGGGCGGACGGCACGATCACCCAGCAAAGCGCCGCCGAGCACGTCGTCAAGGCCAGCGCGGTGAAACGCTCCGGCGCCGGCGGCGGCACCCCGGCGACGCTCGATTTCGCCGCCTCGAACATACGGACCGACGAGCGTCTCGTATTGCGCCACCTGCAGACACGCGAACCCATCCCCAACCAGCGCTACATCGCCCACCTCGAGGACGGCAGCACGATCGACGGCGTCAGCGAGGAGGACGGGCGCACCGCACTCGTCCAGGGCGCCACGCTGGGGCCGGTGCGCTTCGAGCTGCTTCCTTGAACGCGGCTGAACAGGCATCAGCCCCATGAGTGAAAAGACCCGGCCGTTAGCGCCCCTGTGCCCTTGTCCAACGGGGGCTGGGAGGTCAGTTCCTTCATGTCCTCGGCGGATTACACCTTGCGTGGACTGGCCCTCATGCCGCCGAAAAGTATCGTGCCGGTCATCGTCGTGCCCGGCATTATGGGGACCGATCTCAGGGCCCGACGGGTACCACGCCTGGCCAGAATTGTCGGCGAAAGAAACCAGAGGGCCGAGCCTGGCCAGCCGGTCTGGCGCCCGCCAAATGGCAAGGCCGAAGGACTGCGTGCCGCAGACAGGTGGGAGAGCTTTACGCCCAAGGACCGGCAACTCCTGTTCGACACCCGACCCTGGAGGTCGACGACAGAGGCCCTGTTGTGCTCCCGGACTCGGATGACGCCTATGTTCTGAAAGATGATCAGCTTCGATTTTTTCCATAACTTCACTGAACAGGCTGTGCCGTCATGAGTGAACCGACCAGACCACTACCATCGCTTATTCCCCTGTCGCACGGGGGGTGGCAAGTTGATTCGTTTATGTCGTCGGTGGATTACACGCTGCGGGGACTCGGACTTGTACCCCCCAACAAAACTGTCCCGGTCATTGTCGTACCCGGCATCATGGGCACGAATCTGAGGGCCAAACAAAAACCACGTTTGGGACGCATAGAAGACGAGCGGAACAAGATGGTCGGATCTGGCCAGCCTGCCTGGCGCCCGCCTAACGGAGACAGCGAGGGATTCAATGCCTCACGAGTCTGGAACAGGTATCCGCCGAAAGTACGCCAGTTGCTGTTCGATCCTGCGACTCTGGAAGTGGACCCCGACGGACCTGTCGTCATACCGGATTCCGAGGACGGTTATGTTGTGGCCGAGCGCGAAGCGCGAGAACGTGGGTGGGGCGAAGTGCATGCTGACTCGTATGGCGGCCTTCTTTACGGCCTGCAGACTCGCCTGAACCAGACGTTCGGGTTTGAGACGCAGGGGAACAAGCGCTTTGTCAAACAGCATTGGAAGGACGTGATGGCCTGTGATCCTCAGCAATGGGGGCTGCGCCAATTCGCGCCGCTAACGGAAGAGCATCTGGTGAAGCAGGCTCAGTATTATTTTCCAGTGTACTCAGCTGGATACTGCTGGTTACACGACTGTAAAACGTCGGCGGAACTGCTGGAGAAGCGCATTCTTGAAATCATCGATTGGTGGAAGGCGGCGAAGCGGCCGTGCTCCCAAGTTATCCTGGTAACTCATTCGATGGGGGGATTGGTAGCCAGAGCGTGCGCAAAACGAATCCCGGACAAAATCGCTGGGGTGATCCATGGCGTAATGCCGGCACTGGGCGCCCCGGTCGCCTACCGCAGGATTGCCTGTGGAACCGAGCCATATGCCCCTAATAGTGATCCTCTTAAGAAGTTCGCAGGATCCAGGGCGGCGGTGATTCTGGGAGATAGCACTGCCAAGACGACTCCTGTTCTCGCGATATCGCCAGGGGCGCTCGAGCTTTTGCCGAATCACCTATACCCGCATGCTTGGCTACACGTCCGCGTGATCACGTCTGTCGGCGGAGCGCAAGGTGCGAATCATGTGGGAAAGGATGGGGCATACGGATACCAGACTAAGCCTTATGACGCGCTGTCCTTCCCCAATGCGACCCTGCAGAATCCCTATGACCTGTACCGTGACATGAAGATCTGGTTTCGCTTGATTAATCCGGACCTTGCTGATCCAGCCGGAAAATATCGCGACAGACCAGACGGCGTGGTGTCGAAGATTGATAATGCAGTTAAGACTGCAGAGATTTTCCACAGAACGCTCGGAACCTATTACCACCCCAATACGTATTCTTATCATGGCAACGATAAAGAACAGCTTTCATTCGGACAGGTTCGATGGGTCGCCTTTCAGCAGTCAGGTTCGGCAACGGCACTCACGCCGGCGAATCTCAACGCTGCCCGGTATGTCGGCGAGACCACTACCGGGCAGCGCCGCGTGCTCGTCGACGGGAAGACCGAGCTCCGTTTTGCACCTGATCAGCAGGATACACGGGGTGATGGGACCGTGCCGCATCAATCCGGCGCAGGGCCGGCCGGTAAAGTAAAACAAGTGTTTGCGACGGAGGGCTACGACCACCAGGGATCGTATAACAATGAGCACATGCTCATGTTAACGCTGCGATTGATTTCCAAGATTGTCCAGGAGATCTCGTGAAGAGTTGGCTCCGGAGCAGGCCGGCAAGAATGCTGGCCCTGGCCCTGTGCGCGGGATTGGCGGCTACCTGGGCGGTGGGCAAGGTTTTGGATAATCGCGAAGAAGTCCGGCGGGACCAATATGAGGTAGCGCGAATGACCGACAAAATGAAGACAATTTGCGTCGGCAGGTTTCTGATTGACATGCCGGAAGAAGCGCAGGTTGAGCTCAGGGAGGCCCGCATCGATGGTTTCAATATTGCGGCTTTCGACGAAACCAAGGCGGAGTTCCAGAAGCGAGTCGCCGACCGCGAGGCGCAAATCCGGGCCACGCCGGACCGGCTTGGCGGCAACAAGAACCTGGAGTCGGCGAGGGACGTGAAGACCGGCAACGGCCTTGTCGGAAAAATTTTCATGCACAGCCGCACAGTGGACGAGGGCACTCGTGGCAATGGTCTGGGCGGCGTGGAGCGCTATCGCCATGAAGGCATCTCGACGGAAGCCCTCGTGCACGGCCACGGCATCAGCATTGATCTTTTTTACGAGAATCGCGATCTTAAGCGGATTAATGACCTGCCCAAGCTGGTCAACCAGCTCGTGGCGAACCCCGATAACCACATCCCTGCCGAACCTGGATTCTGCATGGACCGCGTTTATGTCCGCGACCCGCTCAACGCTGGTCAGCGCGAACAAATCATGATGTTTGCCCGGCTGCCAAATAATCCGGATGTCGAGTTCATGCTCGTCTTGTCGGCTGGACTCAAGCCCGACGAGCATGGCGTACTGGCAAGGACCGACGCCGCAGACGAAGGGCTGTCGATGGCGGAGCGGATGCGTATCAAGAGACTACGGGCGGCGGCGCGGGAGATCAGGGGCCTGGCAGGGGAGGAGCTGGCGGAACTGGTGGTCGAGCAAAATGAAGCACGTGTCCACAGTTTCTGGTGGGAAGTGAATGGGACCGAACATAACGTCTTCGTTCCCCATCTCGTATTGAAGATGAATACCGGGAACGGCAATCGTAAGCCCGTTCCGTCCTCGCTCTCGGACGGCGCCGCACTTGGCTTGTGGGACAAGATCTCATCGAGTATTCGCCCACGGTCGGTTGAACCTGTGGCGAGTAGCCGAGTTGAAGCTCCGCCAACACCGCTTGGTACATACTCTTCGGCCGGCGAACGCTGTCCTGAAAGCGGCTGGTGGCTTTGTGGCGACGGCGGCAATGGGATTGGCGTACTCGGAGGCGAGCGGCAGTACATCAAGAAGGACCAGCGCATGCCGCAAGCGCTGCTGTTGCCGCCGCAGAAATTGTGGGAAAAGCTGCGAGGCGTGCAGCCGAGCTTCGAATCGAAGACCCAGACTTCCTGGAAACTCGTCGACAAGCGTGGCCGCAAGAGAGTGCCAGCGCCGCTGCCACTTGCCCAGGCAACGCCTGTGGCCGCTGCCAGCATCACGTCCGCCGGCACTGGTCCCGGCGTGATGGAGCAACAGGGAGTATCCGTCGGTAGTTTCGCCGCTACCGGGCTTCCATGTCCGGCGAGCGGCTGGTGGCTCTGCGACGACCCTCGTGCGCTGGACGGGACGCGCTGGTTCGCCCAGGGAAGCCTGCTTCCGCCGGCAACGTTTGCCCTTCCGCCTGGAGGCTTCAGCCGTTCGGCAAATTCGGCCAAGTCGATCGAGCGTCGCGGCGCATGGCGCCTGGTGCGGCTCGCGGACGCGCCGGCGCAGGCCGCCAGCGACGACGACGGGGAGCTCGCATGAGGCAGCTGCTCCGGCTCTGACGACGCGGCTCGCCTTGCCGCTCGCGCCCAATGCGCTCCCCGATCCTCGGCTTCGTCCTCGGCGCCGCCGTCCTGCAAACCGCCGCCACCTTGCCCGACACCTGGCGCATCCTCGCCTGCGCATTGACGGCAGTCTTGTTGTTGACGATTTCGCGCAAGCCTCCATGCGCCGCCATTGCCGGCGCGCTGCTCGGTTTCTGCTGGGCCGCCTGCCTGGCGCACGCGGTCCTCGCCCGGCAGCTCGACAAGGCCGACGAAGGGCGCGATATCGAAGTCGTCGGCACGGTCGACAAGCTGCCCCACGATTTCGGCCAGGGCGTGCGCTTCCAGTTCGCGGTCGAGACTGTGCTGACGCCGGCAACCAGCATACCGCCTAAGCTGGCGCTGTCGTGGTACCGCGGCGCCGCTGACGGAGCAAAGATCCGCCCCGGCCAGCGTTGGCGCCTGACCTTGCGCCTGCAGCGCCCGCACGGGAACGCGAACCCGCATGGCTTCGACTATGAAGCCTGGCTGCTGGGGCAGGGCGTGCGCGCCACCGGCTACGTGCGCGCCGCCGGCGCCAACCGCCGGCTCGACGATTTCGTGCCGACGGCCGGCAACCTCGTCGAGCGCGGCCGCGACCTGCTGCGCGAGCGGATTTCGACGGCGCTGGAAGGCAAACCCTACGCCGGCGTCATCGTTGCGCTGGTCGTCGGCGACCAGCGCGGCATCGGACAGTCCGACTGGGACGTGTTCAACCGCACCGGCGTCAGCCACCTGGTCGCGATCTCCGGGCTGCACATCACGATGATCGCGGGTTTATCCGCATTCGTGGTGTCCGCCCTCTGGCGCCGCTCGTTCTTCACGTCCGCCGCCTTGCCGCTGATCCTGCCCGCGCAAAAGGTCGCCGCGCTCGCCGGCGCCGGCGTGGCGCTGCTGTACGTGCTGCTCGCCGGTTTCGGCGTGCCCGCGCAGCGCACCCTGTACATGCTGGCGGTGGTGGCGCTGGCGCTGTGGATGGGACGCCTCACCAGCGTGTCGCACATCCTGTGCCTGGCGCTTGGCCTGGTGGTGCTGGTCGATCCCTGGGCCGTGCTCTGGCCGGGCTTCTGGCTGTCGTTCTGTGCCGTGGCGACCATCCTGTACGCCGGGTTGGGGCGGGGCGGCAAGGACACAAAAGGCCTGCGCGGTACGCTCATCCTTGCCGCGCGCACGCAGTACGCGGTCACGCTCGGCCTGGTTCCGCTGACGCTGCTGCTGTTTTCCCAGGTGTCGTTCGTGGGGCCGCTCGCGAATGCGGTGGCGATTCCGGTCGTGAGTTTCATCGTGACGCCGCTCGCGCTGCTGGGGAGCCTGTTGCCGGCGCCGCTATCGAACCTGCTCCTCTGGACGGCCCATTTCGCGGTCGAGTCGCTGGCCCGGCTTCTCGCATGGCTGGCGGCGCTGCCGCTTGCCGTGTGGAGCGCGCCGGCGCCGCCGCCCTGGCTGTTCGCGCTGGCGCTCGCCGGCACGGCCTGGATACTGGCGCCGCGCGGCTGGCCGCACCGCTGGACCGGGGCGGCCGCCTGGCTGCCCCTGTTCGCGCTGCTGCCGGCCCATCCCGAGCCGGGCCGGTTCAGCGTCACCGCCTTCGACGTCGGCCAGGGCATGGCGCTGCTGGTCGAAACGCACGGCCACCGGCTGCTCTACGATACCGGACCGCAGTACGCCCCCGGGCAGGACGGCGGCACGCGCGTCATCCTGCCCTACCTGCGGGCGCGCGGCATCGCCAAGCTCGACGGACTGGTCGTCACCCACAGCGATATCGACCACGCCGGCGGCGCCCTGGCGCTGCTCGCGGCGCTCCCGGTGGGCTGGGTCGCCAGTTCCCTGGGGCCGGCGCATCCCGTGGTCGGCGCCGCAACGCTGCACCGGCGCTGCGAGGCCGGCCAGCGCTGGGACTGGGACGGCGTCGTGTTCGAGATGGTGCACCCCGCACCTGCGAGTTACGCCGACCCCGGCCTCAAACCGAACGCGCGCAGCTGCGTCCTGCGGGTGTCAAACGGTGGCCGGGCGATCCTGCTGGCCGGCGATATCGAAGCTGCGCAGGAGGCGCAACTGGTGCAGGCCGCGCCGGAATCCATGCGTGCCGACGTCCTGCTCGCTCCGCACCACGGCAGCGGCACCTCGTCGACGCCCGCATTTCTCGCTGCCGTGCAGCCGTCGATCGCCGTCTTCCAGGTCGGCCACCGCAATCGTTTCCGGCACCCGAAACGCGACATCTTCGAGCGCTATGGCCAGCTCGGCATCCGCCGGCTGCGCACCGACGAATCGGGCGCGATTACCTTCGAATTTGGCAGGGACATCGCGGTGCGCGCCTACCGCAGCGAGCACCCGCGCTACTGGCATGGGCGCTAGCGGCGCGGTACTGGCGGGACGGTCAAGGGTTCCGTACCCGGCGCACTGTAGGCGTTTCCCTCTAAACCGGGCACGTGCGGGACACGCTGTCGACCCTGCGCCATTACAATCGAAGCCCTTCTGTCGAGCGTCCCGCGCACCATGTCCAAGCCCTTGCTTCACTTTTGCCACGGCAACAGTTTTCCCTCCGGCAGCTATCGCCAATTACTCGACGGCCTGCGCACGCACTACGACGTGCATGCCACCGACATGATCGGGCACGACCCGCGCTTTCCCGTCGGCGACGGCTGGGACGGCCTCGTGGACGAACTGGTCGCGGAGCTCGAAGCCCATGGCCGGCCGGCGATCCTGGTCGGCCATTCGCTCGGCGGCATGCTCGGCGCCATGGCTGCCGCGCGCCGGCCGGACCTGGCGCATTGCGTCGTGATGCTCGATTCGCCGGTGGTGGCGGGCTGGCGCGCGGTGGCGTGGCGGTTTGTGAAGCTGCTGGGCAAGGCGTCGCGCTTTTCGCCGGCGCGGTTTTCGGAACGGCGCCGCAACGTGTGGCCGGACCGCGCGGCGGCGCGCCAGCATTTCATCGCGAAAGACATCTTCGCCGCCTGGGCGCCGGGCGTGCTGGACGACTATCTCGAGGTCGGCTTGAGCCCCCATCCGGACGGCGTGCAATTGCGTTTCGACCGCGACATCGAAACCCTGATCTACAACTCGCTGCCGCACCACCTCGGCGAGGTGCTCCGCCGCGACTTCCCGGTGCCGGTCGGCTTCATCGGGGCGACGCGCTCGGAAGAGCTGCGCCAGGCCGGGCTGGCCGCCACACGCAAGCTGGTGCGCGAGAACTTCGTGATGACCGAAGGCAGCCACCTGTACCCGATGGAGCACCCGGCGCGCGCCGCGCAACTGACGCACGACATGATCCGGAGGCTGCTGGTGCAACGACCGTTGCCGCGCAAGCGCCAGGCCGCATCGGCTTGAGCAGGGACGGTGACTGGCCGTCATCGACTTCGGGGCCGCGCCCGCCTTTTCGCGTAAAATTGGCGGATTGCCAGCTTTACATGAGAGAACCCAACGATGAGCATCAAGAGCGATAAATGGATCCGCCGTATGGCGCAGGAAACCGGCATGATCGAACCGTTCGCGCCCGGCCAGGTGCGCGAAGAGGACGGGCGGCGCATTATTTCCTACGGCACCTCGTCGTATGGGTATGACATTCGCTGCGCCGATGAGTTCAAGATTTTCACGAACATCAACAGCACCATCGTCGACCCGAAGAATTTTGACGAAAAATCCTTCGTCGACGTCAAAAGCGATGTCTGCATCATTCCGCCGAACTCCTTCGCGCTCGCGCGCACCATTGAATACTTCCGCATCCCGCGCAACGTGCTGACGATCTGCCTCGGCAAATCGACCTATGCGCGCTGCGGCATCATCGTCAACGTGACGCCGTTCGAGCCGGAGTGGGAGGGCTATGTGACGCTGGAGTTCTCGAATACGACGCCGCTGCCGGCGAAAATCTATGCGGGCGAAGGCTGCGCGCAGGTGCTGTTCTTCGAGAGCGACGAAGTGTGCGAGACTTCGTACAAGGACCGCGGCGGCAAATACCAGGGCCAGATCGGTGTCACGCTGCCGAAAACCTGACACGGTTGTTCAGGGCGGCACCGGGATGTGAATCATTTCTAGCGGGAGGCTGTCATGGCCGATTGCTGCAGCGGCGGCTGTTCCTCCGACAAGCCGCCGGTCGACCCAAGGTATCGCCGCATCCTCTGGATCGCGCTCGTCGTCAACGCGCTCATGTTTTTTGTCGAGCTGGTGGGCGGCTGGGCCTCGGGCTCGGTGTCGCTGCTGGCCGACGCGGTTGACTTTTTCGGCGACGCCGCCAACTACGGCATCTCGCTGTTCGTGCTTGGCCTGGCGCTCTGGCACCTGGTGGCGGGTCTGCTGTTCGCTTACCGGAACGGCGACTCCAACATGCGCTCGGTGTGGCTGTGCACGCGCAACGACGCGATCGGGAACGTGGCGGTGATGCTGGCGGCGCTCGGGGTATTCCACACTGGAAGCGGGCTGCCGGACCTGTTCGTCGCCGGGGTGATGGGCGTGCTCGGCTTGACGGCGGCGCGCAGCGTGATCGTGCAGGCGCGCTCGGAGATGACTGCGGCGCCGGCGCCGATCGTTGAGTTGAAAGGCAGGTAGGACGGGCCACGAACCCACAAACAAAAGAGGAGCCAGCGGCTCCTCTTTTCACATCAGCGACAGCTCATCAGCGACTGAGCATCAATCCTGGCGCACGCAATCGACGAAGTAATCGCGCTTGCCGTTTACCTCGCGCTTGACCAGGCCGTGCACGTCGGTCTCGAAGCCCGGGAAGCGTTCGTTGAAGTCGCGTGCGAAGCGCAGGTAGTCGACGATGATCTTGTTGAAGCGCTCGCCCGGGATCAGGAGCGGAATGCCCGGCGGGTAGGGCGTCAGCAGGATCGCGGTGGTGCGGCCTTCCAGGTCCTCGATCGCCACGCGTTCGATGTCTTTCCGCGCCATCTTGGCAAACGCGTCCGACGGCTTCATCGCCGGCACCATGTCCGACAGGTACATCTCGGTCGTCAGGCGCGCGACGTCGTACTGCTTGTAGAAGGTGTGGATCGAGGTGCACAGGTCGCGCAGGCCGCTGTTTTCGTAACGCGGGTTGGCGGCCGCGAACTTCGGCATCACCTGCCACATCTGCTTGTTGCGGTCGAAGTCGTCCTTGAACTGCTGCAGCGCGGTCACCAGCGTGTTCCAGCGGCCCTTGGTGATGCCGATCGTGAACATGATGAAGAACGAATACAGCCCGCACTTCTCGATGATCACGCCGTGCTCGGCCAGGTACTTGGTCACGATCGATGCCGGGATGCCGGTCTCGCCGAACTTGCCGTCCAGGGACAGGCCCGGGGTGACGACGGTCGACTTGATCGGGTCGAGCATGTTGAAGCCCGGCGCCAGGTTGCCGAAACCGTGCCAGTCGTCCTCGGCGCGGATCATCCAGTCGTCCTGGGTGCCGATGCCTTCTTCCGACTCGACCTCCGGGCCCCAGACCTTGAACCACCAGTCGTTGCCGAATTCCGCGTCGACCTTCTTCATCGCGCGGCGGAAGTCGAGCGCTTCCAGGATCGATTCCTCGACCAGGGCGGTGCCGCCCGGCGCTTCCATCATGGCGGCGGCGACGTCGCACGAGGCGATGATCGAGTACTGCGGCGAGGTCGAGGTATGCATCAGGAAGGCTTCATTGAAGGCGTCCTGGTCGAGTTTCACCGTTTCCGATTCGCGCACCAGCACCTGCGAGGCCTGCGACAGGCCGGCCAGCAGCTTGTGGGTCGACTGGGTCGAGAAGATCATCGACTGCTTGGCGCGCGGACGGTCGCGGCCGATCGCGTGCATGTTCTTGTAGAAGTCGTGGAAGGTCGCGTGCGGCAGCCAGGCTTCGTCGAAGTGCAGGGTGTCGATTTTCCCGTCCAGCATTTCGCGCAGGGTCTCGACGTTGTAGACCACGCCGTCGTAGGTCGACTGGGTGATGGTCAGGATGCGCGGCTTCTTGTCCTTCGCTTCGCGCGCGAACGGGTTCGCTTCGATCTTGCGCGCGATCGACTCTTCCGTGAATTCTTCCAGCGGGATCGGGCCGATGATGCCGAGGTTGTTCCGGGTCGGCATCAGGAACACGGGGATCGCGCCGCACATGATGATCGAGTGCAGGATCGACTTGTGGCAGTTGCGGTCGACGACGACGATGTCGCCGGGCGCCACGGTGCTGTGCCAGACCATCTTGTTCGAGGTCGAGGTGGCGTTGGTGACGAAATAGCAGTGGTCGGCGCCGTAGATGCGGGCGGCGTTGCGCTCGGATTTGGCGACCGGGCCCGTATGGTCCAGCAGCTGGCCCAGTTCCTCGACCGCGTTGCAGACGTCGGCGCGCAGCATGTTCTCGCCGAAGAACTGGTGGAACATCTGGCCGACCGGACTCTTCAAGAAGGCGACGCCGCCCGAGTGGCCCGGGCAGTGCCTCGAAGAGGAGCCGTCGTAGGCGTAGTTCACCAGCGCGCGGAAGAAGGGCGGCGCCAGGCCGTCGAGGTAGGCTTTCGCTTCGCGGATGATGTGGCGCGCGACGAATTCCGGCGTGTCCTCGAACATGTGGATGAAGCCGTGCAGCTCCTTCAGGATGTCGTTCG
>JAQGLR010000450.1 GCA_028292765.1 Massilia sp.
CGTCGCCGCGCTGCGCATTGCCGTTCTCGTCGTGCGGCTGCACTTCCCACAAGGCCGACCACGAACCGACATCGTTCCAGCCGATATCGGCGGGAACGACGACCGCGTTGGCCGTGTGTTCCATGACGGCGTAGTCGATCGAATCGGACGGGCATTCCGAGAATGCAGCCTCGTCGAGGCGGCAGAAATCGAGGTCGCGGAAGCCGGTGCCGATGGCTTTTTCCGCGGCGCTTGCAATGTCAGGCGCAAACTTTACCAGCTCGGCCAGGTATTGCTCGGCGGCAAACATGAACATGCCGCTGTTCCAGTAGTAACTGCCGTCGGCGACAAAGGCTTCGGCGGTGGCCAGGTCCGGCTTCTCGACGAAACGTTCGACCTGGTAGCAGCCGTCGCAGGCCGGCAAGGCTGCGCCGCGGCGGATGTAGCCGTAGCCCGTTTCCGGCGACTTCGGCACGATGCCGAAGGTCGCCAGGCCGCCCCCCGCCACCTGTGTGGCGGCGCGGGCGATGGCTTCCTTGAACGCTTGCGTATCGGTGATGACGTGGTCGGCCGGCAGCACCAGCATGACCGCTTCAGGATCGATCGACTTCAGATAGTGGGCGGCGGCGGCCACGGCCGGCGCGGTATTGCGGCCGACCGGCTCGAGCAGGATCCCCAATGGCGTGATGCCGGCCGCGCGCAGCTGCTCGGCGACCATGAAACGGTGGTCGTTGCCACACACGACGAGCGGCGCCATCAGGCCAGGCAGGCCGGCCACGCGCAGCGCGGTGTCCTGCAACATGGTCTTGTCGGCCACGATCGGCAGCAGCTGCTTGGGCAGCACCGCCCGCGAAAGTGGCCACAGGCGGGTACCGGCGCCGCCGGAGAGGATCACTGGATAGATTTTCATGCTTGCTTTCTATAGGTTGTTACTGTTCTGGCCTGTGATTTCCTTGCGGCTGCTGCGGCGCCGGTCGCGCGCGTTCAGCCATTCCTCGGAACTGTATTCGGATGCGTGCTTCATTTCCCCCGCACGGTCGACACTGTATTCCTTGAAGACGATCATTTCGTTCAAGGTGACGTCGTGCAACACGCGAGTATATTCAAATAACACGCTGCGGACAATTTCCGCGCCTTCGCAGATGTGGCTGCCGTGGCCGATCCAGGTCGGTCCGACGATATGCACGCCCGCCTCGATCCGCACGCCCGAGCCGATGTAGACCGGGCCCTCGATCGTGGTGCCGTTCCAGTCGATGCTGCTGTTCAGGCCCACCCACAGGCCCGGTTCGATCTGGGTGCCCGGCACGTCCATGTGGTTGACCTCGCCCGTGAGGACGGTCTGGAGCACTTCCCAGTAGTCCGACATGGTGCCGATGTCGAGCCAGTTGAACGGGCGTCCCTGGGCGTAGAACGGCAGGCCGCGTTCGGCCAGCAGCGGGAACAGTTCGGAACCGATGTCGAAGGGCACGCCCGACGGAATCAGGTCGACCACTTCCGGTTCGAAAATATAAATGCCGGTGCTGATGAAGTTCGACAGCGCCTCTTCCTGGCTCGGCTTTTCCTGGAACTGCTTGATGCGCCCCTCTTCGTCGGTGACGACGACGCCATAGGACGACACTTTGTCCCAGGGCACTTCCTTGGTGATGACGGTGGCCATCGCGCCCTTGCGGCGATGCTCGAGCAGCGCCGCCTTCAGGTCGAGGTCGATCAGGGCGTCGCCGCACAGCACGATCGTGGTGTCATCGAAAAAGCCGCCGAATTCCTGGATTTTCTTCATGCCGCCGGCCGAGCCGATCGGCTCGGGCACGATGGTGCCGTCGTCGGTCGTGTAGCCTTCGAAGGAATAGCCGATCTGGACGCCGAACTGCTCGCCTTCGCCAAAATATTCCTCGATTTTTTCGTGCAGCCAGCTGACGTTGACCATGATTTCGGTCACGCCGTGTTTCTTCAGGTGTTCGACCAGGTAAGCCATCACAGGCTTGCCCAGCAGGGGAATCATCGGTTTCGGGAGGTCGTAGGTGAGCGGGCGAACGCGCGTGCCCTTGCCTGCCGCGAGAATCATTGCTTTCATTATCGTCCTTTGGATGGGGCCTTGATAAACCTACTGCGCGTCGGTCTGTCGGCCAGCGTTGCCAAGGCGATAGCTCGCTGTACATTGAGTACAGCCGCGTCGCCTTGGCGACTCGGCCAACAGCCCTTCCGCTCGCTACGGTTTCCCAAGGCCCTGTTACTTTACGGAAATCATTTTTCTGAAGTCTGGTAGCGCCAGGTGTCCGTGCACATCTGGGCGACGTCGCGCGTCGCGACCCAGCCGAGTTCGTCGCGCGCGCGCGTCGGATCGGCGTAGCACTTGGCGATGTCGCCCGGACGGCGGTCGACGATCTGGTACGGGACCGGGCGGCCGCTGGCCGCCTCGAACGCGCGCACCATTTCCAGCACGCTGTTGCCGCGGCCGGTGCCGAGGTTATAGGTCACCAGGCCCGGCCCCTGCGCCAGCTTGTCCAGGGTCTTGACGTGGCCGATCGACAGGTCCACCACGTGGATGTAGTCGCGCATGCCGGTGCCGTCCGGGGTCGGGTAGTCGCCGCCATACACCGACAGCTTTTCGCGCTGGCCCGTCGCGACCTGGGCGATGTAGGGCACCAGGTTGTTCGGGATGCCCGACGGCGACTCGCCGATCAGGCCGCTCTCGTGGGCGCCGACCGGGTTGAAGTAGCGCAGCAGCGCGATGCGCCAGTCAGGCTGGGCCTTGATCAGGTCGCGCAGGATGTCTTCGATCATCAGCTTGCTGCGGCCGTAGGGATTCGTGGCCGACAGCGGGAAGTCTTCCAGGATCGGCACCGAAGCCGGATCGCCATACACCGTGGCCGAGGAGCTGAACACGAGCGTCTTGACGCCGAACTTGGCCATCGTCTCGAACAGCACGACGCTGCCGGAGACGTTGTTGTCGTAGTAGCGCAGCGGCTCCGCCACCGATTCGCCGACGGCTTTCAGGCCGGCGAAGTGGATCACGGCGTCGACCTTGTGGGCGGCAAAGGCCGCTTCCATCGCCGCGCGGTCGCGGATGTCGGCTTCGACCAGTTCGAAGGGCTTGCCGGTGATTTGTTGAACGCGCTCCTGCACCGAGCGCTGGGCGTTGGAGAGATTGTCGACCACGACCACGTCGTACCCGGCATTTTGCAACTCGACGACGGTATGGGAACCGATATAGCCCACGCCGCCCGTAACCAGAATCTTCATTGTCGTCACTCTCTTTGATTGTTGATGCGCGCCTGTATCGGCGCTCCAGAACGGCGCACGGCGCCATCCCCCTCTTTGTCCTTCGGCGGCTCTGCGACCGCGCTTTCCCTATGTTTCATGTCGCTTGCATACTGTTTACTTGCGTCCGCGCGCCGCTTCCTTGATGAATAGCCAGATGAAGGCCATGTCGTCGATGAAATAACGGCGGAACATGCGGCGCGGCTCCTGCAGGAACCGGTAAAACCACTCCAGGCCAGAGCGCTGCGTCCAGGCCGGAGCACGCCTGACGCGGCCGATGGCCACGTCGAAGGTGCCGCCGACACCCATCGCGAACGGAATGCGCATCTGCTCCTGCCAGCGGCCGAGGAACTGTTCCTTCTTCGGCGAACTGATGGCCACGAACAGCAGGTCGGCGGCTGGCCCGCACCTGCCCGGCAACCGCCGCTTCCTCGATCTCGCCCTGCCAGTAGCCATCGCGCCAGCCGGCCACGACCAGGCCAGGATAGCGCCGGCGATAGGTGTCGGCGACCAGCGAGACCACCTCCGCGCGCGCGCCCAGCAGGAACACGCGCCAGCCGGCCTCGCTCGCGCGCCGCATCAGCGCCTCGAACAGATCAATTCCGGCAAGCCGCTCCTTGAGCGGCTTGCCCAGCAAGCGAGATGCCCACACGACCGGCATGCCGTCGACATTCACGAGCGCACACTCGTTGATGATGCGACGCAGGTCGCTATCGCGGCTGGCCTTGACCAGCTTGTCCACATTCACCACCACGTGCTGATGGGGCTGCCCGGAACGGATGAAATCGCCTATACGGCCAAGCGTTTCCACCATCGACAAATTATCGATCCGGCAGCCCATCAAGGTGATGGCCTCTGGCATCAGAGTTCCCGTGCCAATTCCTGTGCCAGCACTTCCACGATGCGTTCGGCAGCCTTGCCATCCCACAGGTGCGGGCGACGGCCCTGCTTGCCTTCGCCGCGCAAGACCTTGCGCGCTTCCAGGAGGATTTTCTCCGGGTCGGTGCCAGCCAGCACGTTCGAGCCCTCTTCCACCGTCACCGGGCGCTCCGTGTTTTCGCGGATCGTCACGCAGGGCACGCCCAGCGCCGTGGTTTCTTCCTGCAGGCCGCCGCTGTCGGTCAGCACCACGGCGGCGTCTTTCCACAGGTTGAGGAAGGCCATGTAGGCTTGCGGGCCGGCCAGGGTCACGTTGGGCCCCAGGTCGATGCCGAATTTTTCGATGTTGGCACGGGTGCGCGGGTGCACCGGGAAGATCAGCGGCAGCTCCAGCGAGATTTCCTTCAGCGCGCCGGCGATGCGGGCGAACATGACCGGATCGTCGACATTGCTCGGGCGGTGCATGGTGACGACGCCATAGCGGCCGCCGTTTTCCTGGGCCCCGGCCTTGAACGCGGCAGTCTCGAAGCCGGACGTGTCGGTCCGGCTCAGCTTGTCGGCCTGGAACAGGACGTTGTCGACCATCACATGGCCGACGTAATGCACGGCCGAGTCAGGCTTGCCTTCGCGGCGCAGGTGCTCGACGGCTGCCGGTTCGGTGGCGAAGAACCAGTCCGAGATGCTGTCGGTCACCAGGCGGTTGATTTCCTCGGGCATCGACATGTCGCCGCTGCGCAGGCCGGCTTCGACGTGGGCCACCCGGATGTTGAGTTTCTTGGCGACGATCGAGCAGGCCAGCGTGGAATTGACGTCGCCGACCACCAGCACGGCGGCAGGACGCTCGGCCATGCACAATTCCTCGAAGCCGATCATGATTTTCGCGGTTTGCTGGCCATGACTGCCGCCGCCGGCGGCCATGAACACGTCCGGCTGGGGAATGCCGAGTTCTTCGAAGAAAACGTCGTTCATCTCGCGGTCGTAGTGCTGACCGGTGTGGATGATCTTGAAGGACAGCGTCTGCTGGGCCTGCAGCGCACGGACGATCGGCGCGATCTTCATGAAATTGGGCCTTGCGCCCGCGACCAGATAAATAAGCATGTTTTTTGGACTTCCCTACAACTATAGTAATTATGGAAAAACTAATTAGAAAAACGTTATTGTAAACCTGCACTCGACCGGGACGGCGGACGATACGGTGGAGATACGCAACACGTCGCTCGGCTGCTTCGATTCGTAGCAGCGCGAATACCAGCCCAGGGGCGGATTCTCGGCGCCGCGCACCAGTTCCAGCTTGAGGTCGGCGCCGGTGGCCTGCATCTGCAGCGCGAAACGCTTGCCCCGCACATGCAGGCCGGCGCTGGTCAGGCGCACGTTCAGTTCGGGCGCGAAGTGCCAGAACAGTTCGATCGGGTGGGCCTTTTTCGCGGCGACTTCGTCGCGCACCACCAGGGCCGAGGCGGCGCCGTCGAAGCGCACGCTGCGCAGGTGGCGCACCGGGTCCGACAGGCGCGTGTAGCCGTCGTGCGAACCGCGGAAATCGAATTCATGCGGCGAGGCCGGCATGCGCTCGATGGTCGCGCCCGCCTTGCGCAGCCACATGAAACGCCCGCCCGAGACCGACTGGTCGCGCCCGTCCACCCGCAGCGTGTTGTGGGCCGAGGTGCCGCGGAAGTAATCGCGCCACTTCTGCTCCTGCCCGTAGGAATAGGTTCCCGGATCGACCAGCACCTCTTCGCCCGCCACGGAGAGCGTCAGCGCCAGCGCGTCGGCGTGGCCGTGGGCGGCGGTGCCGAGGTAGCCGAGCGGGCCGCAGTCGAGCATGCCCTTGATCTCGTTTTCCTCGCCGAAGTGCGAGCCGAACAGCAGGTAGC
>JAQGLR010000395.1 GCA_028292765.1 Massilia sp.
CGCCGCGGTGGCGGCCGGGATCGTGCCGATGGCCGCCGGCAATGACGGCGGCGGTTCGATCCGCATTCCCGCCGCCTGCTGCGGCCTGTTCGGCTTGCGCCCTTCGCGCGGGCGCGTCTCCTCGGGGCCGGCCATCGGCGAAGTCTGGTTCGGGGCGTCGACCGAGGGCGTGCTCTCGCGCAGCGTGCGCGATTCCGCGCTGGCGCTCGACATCCTGGCCGTCCCTGAACCGGGCGATCCGTTCGACATCGCTCCTCCCGCCGGCCCCTACCGCGAGCTGATGCGGCGCGAGCCGGGCCGGCTGCGGATCGGTTTTTCCAGCGTGTCGCCGATCGGCACCGAGGTCCACCCCGAAGCGGTGGCGGCGGTGCACAAGGCGGCCACGCTGCTGCGCGGACTGGGCCACGAGGTCGAGGAAGCCGCGCCGCAGGTGGACGGCGCCGCGCTGGCCGAAAGCTTCCTGCATGTGTATTTCGGCCAGGTGCCGGCGCTGGTCGCGCGCGGCCGTGCGCTCGGCGCAAAACGCGGCGACGTCGAGCTGATGAGCCGATTGCTGGTGACGCTGGGCGCCAGCGTGTCGGGTGGGCGCCTGACGGCGCAGCTGGCGAAGTGGAACGAGTTCGGGCGGGCGCTGGCACGCTTTCACGCACGCTACGACATGCTGCTCACGCCGGCGCTGGCGCACCCGCCGATCCGCCACGGCCAGGGCGACCCGCCGCGCGGCGAACAGTTCGTGCTGGACCTCCTGCAGCGCAGCGGCCTGCTGGGCATCCTGGCACGGCTCGGGCTGCTGGATGCCACGGTCAACAAGATCGCGCGCGACAACCTGCGCTATGTGCCGTTTACCCAACTGGCGAACCTGACCGGTACGCCGGCGATGTCGGTGCCGCTGCATTGGACAGCCGAGGGTTTGCCGCTGGGCGTGCAGTTCGTCGGGCGCTTCGGCAGCGAGGACAAGCTGCTGCAACTGGCGCACCAGCTGGAGCAGGCGGCGCCGTGGTTCGACAGGGTGTCGCCGCTGGCGCGGGAGGGTGCGGGCGAACTCGCGGCGCTGGCGACGTAGGGGTGGACGGGTCTCCCGTCCACCCCTACGATCATGCCAACAACCCCGCGATCGCATCCCCCATTTGCACCGTCGTCGCCGTCCCGCCCAGGTCTCCCGTGCGCGGCCCGTCACGCAGCACCTGCTCGATCGCCGCAAGAATCGCGTCATGCGCCTCGCGGCACCCTGCCGGCGCGCCGGGCGCATCGGCCAGGAAGCCCAGCATCATCGCCCCCGACCAGATCATCGCAACCGGATTCGCGATCCCCTTGCCCGCGATATCCGGCGCCGAACCGTGCACCGGCTCGAACAGCGACGGGAATGTGCGCTCGGGATTCAGGTTGCCCGACGGCGCGAGGCCGATCGTGCCGGTACAGGCCGGCCCCAGGTCCGACAGGATGTCGCCGAACAGGTTCGACGCCACCACCACGTCGAAGCGCTGCGGCTGCAGCACGAAGCGCGCGCACAGGATGTCGATGTGCTGCTTGTCGACCGTCACCTCGGGATAGCCCTGCGCCATTGCATCGGCGCGCCCGTCCCACCACGGCATGCTGATCGCGACGCCGTTCGACTTGGTCGCCACCGTGATGTGCTTGCGCGTGCGCGACTGCGCCAGCTCGAACGCATACTTCAGCACGCGGTCGGTGCCATGGCGGCTGAAGACCGATTCCTGGATCACCACCTCGCGCTCGGTACCGGGGAACATGATGCCCCCTAAATTCGTGTATTCGCCCTCGGTGTTTTCGCGCACCACATAAAAATCGATGTCGCCCGGCTTGCGGTTGGCCAGCGGGCACGGCACACCCTCGAACAGGCGCACCGGGCGCAGGTTGATGTACTGGTCGAACTCGCGGCGGAATTTCAGCAGCGAGCCCCACAAGGAGATGTGGTCCGGCACCGTTGCCGGCCAGCCGACCGCGCCGAAGTAGATCGCGTCCATGCTTGATAACTGCGCTTTCCAGTCGGGCGGCATCATGTCGCCGGTCTTGAGGTAGTAGTCGCAGCTGGCCCACTCGAAGTGGGTGAATTCGAGCACGATGTTGAAGCGTTTGGCGGCTGCTTCCAGGACTTTCAGCCCTTCGGGCAGGACTTCCTTGCCGATGCCGTCGCCGGCGATGGCGGCGATCTTGAAACTGCGTGTCATGTGTGCACCTGTCGCGGAAAAAAACTGATCCTAGCAGTTCTTTAACGACGGCGCAGGCATGGGACAAAATGGCAACACGAAGACAAAAAGAACGAAAAAAAGGAGTGCCGACTTCTCGACACTCCTTTTTCGCAGTCTGGCTCCCCGACCTGGACTCGAACCAGGGACCTGCGGATTAACAGTCCGTCGCTCTACCAACTGAGCTATCAGGGAATTGAGGCAACATTATAGCGGGCGGATGCGAGTTTGGCGAGTCCCGTATGGAAATTTCAGGTTGTCGCGCCGATTGCACCTCTTTGCTATAGTGGCAGGCCCCGGCCACGCCGCCGCATCCTGACCACACGACCATGACCTCTCCCCGCATTCTCGGCACTCCCCTCTCCCCTTCGGCCACGCGCGCGATGCTCCTCGGCTCGGGCGAACTCGGCAAGGAGGTCATCATTTCCCTGCAACGCCTGGGTGTCGAAGTGGTGGCGGTGGACCGCTACCCGAACGCACCCGGCCACCAGGTCGCGCATCGCGCCCATGTGATCGACATGACGGACGGCGCCGCCCTTGCCGCGCTGATCCGGCACGAGCGCCCCCATCTCGTGATCCCGGAGATCGAGGCGATCGCCACCGACACGCTGGCCGAGCTGGAAGCAGCCGGCCTGATCACCTGCATCCCGACCGCGCGCGCCGCGCAGCTGACGATGAACCGTGAAGGCATCCGCCGCCTCGCCGCCGAGGAACTCGGCCTGGCGACCTCGCCTTACCGCTTCGCCAGCAGCCTGGCCGAGCTGGAGGCAGCCTGCGCCGCGGTCGGCTTTCCATGCGTGGTCAAACCGGTGATGTCGTCCTCGGGCAAGGGCCAGTCAAAGCTCGACAGTGCGGATGATGTGCGCGCTGCCTGGGACCATGCCGCCGCTGGCGGGCGGGTCGATGCCGGCCGCGTGATTGCAGAGGGCTTCATCGACTTCGATTATGAAATCACGCTGCTTACGGTGCGCTCGCGCGACGCCGGTGGCGACACCGAGACCAGCTTTTGCGAGCCGATCGGCCACAGGCAGGTGCAGGGCGACTATGTCGAATCCTGGCAGCCGCACCCAATGGCGCCGCTGGCACTGGAGCGGGCGCAAGAGATAGCGGCGAAGGTCACGGCCAACCTTGGCGGGCTGGGCGTGTTCGGGGTCGAGCTGTTCGTCAAGGGCGACATGGTATGGTTCTCGGAAGTCAGTCCGCGCCCCCACGATACCGGCATGGTGACGATGGCGACCCAGGTGCAGAGCGAATTCGAGCTGCACGCGAAGGCCGTGCTCGGGCTGCCGGTCGATACCGCGCTGCGCGCGCCTGGCGCCTCTGCGGTGATTTACGGGCAGCTCGACGCCGCGGGCATCGCCTTCGAGGGCGTGGCCGAGGCGCTACGTGTGCCCGGCGCAGACATCCGCCTGTTCGGCAAGCCGGAGTCGTTCGCGCGTCGGCGCATGGGGGTGGCGCTCGCCACCGCCAGCGATATCGAAACGGCGCGCGAACGCGCACGCGAGGCTGCGGCGCAGATCAGGCCGGTGCCCGGGCACACCTGATCCGCAGTCAAGGGCGGAGTAGTACTAAAAGAAAAAGCTCCCGAAGGAGGCTTGGTGCCTACCTCGCGCAGGCGCCAAGGGCGACCCCAGGGCGTCCGGCCACTGCCCGGGAGGGGCGTTCCCGACTCGTAGAGAAACCACAATTCGTCGAGGCCGGGTGCGAGGCGGTCATGAAGCACGCGCTCGCAACCCACATTTGCGCGCTTTCACAAACCCGCTAACATCTCGACCAAGGGCAGGAAATGCTGCAATGCCGGCTAGACTTTGTCAGGGCACGCGGAACAACAAGAACGTGATTGCGGCGCGCTTTGCGATGGCCGCCTGGTCCTCAAGGGGAACGAACATGTATAGCTATATTTTGATTGCAATCGCAGCATCGGCCGGAGCACCGGCGCAAGTGACGACGCACGAGTTCAGAAACCTGGAGGCGTGCGAAACGGCACGCGAGTTCTTGATGAAAAATTCGCCGGAGAAGCAGAAGGACCTGGTGTGGCACGAACAGTATATAAATGCACGGTGTGTGCTGTCGCAGTCAAAACAGTAGGGATGGATGGTCGCGGTACAGGGCGCGCGACATGCGCTCCCCGTGGCGCTACGGCTGTGCGGCTTCATGACCGGCTCGCTGCCAGGCTGCGCCGAAACGTTCAGGCGAAGCCTCCTTTCGAGCGCCATGCGATGTCGGAAGCCAGCTTGGCCAGCATCTTCCTGGAGGCGGGCGAATCGAGCGGCTCGAAACGCAGGTCGCGCCAATCCACGTAGTTGCGCATGGCAATCAGGTTCGCGATCGGGTCGGCCTTGCGCTGCATCTCATCGTTCAACAGCGGGCTGTCGATGTAATAGACCGGCAGGATCAGGTCATTACGGCCGAGGGCTTGCTCCAGTTTGACGAAGCGTTCGAACTCCTCGCGGCATGGCTCGCTCCGAAAAAAACGGGGCGTGATGACGCAGATGAGGAAGTTCACAACGTCGATGCAGTCACGAATCCGCTCGCGCCAGTTCTGCCCCCAGGCGATATCGTTCCTGTCCTGGAAGATCTCGAAGCGTTCGCCCGTCCGGGCACAAACTTCGCCACTCAGCCGTTCCCGGAATGCCGTCAGGCTACCCTTGTCATGCTCGTCGTCCGCACGCGCATAGCTCATGAAGCCAATCGGATACTTGTTCATAAAATTCCTCTCAATGTTGAGGCCTTTCATCCGCTATAAGCTCATCCATCGGATGACGCATGCCAGCGACCGGCTACCGAATGATGAGGCTGTTAGTTAGAGCCCAGTAGCTACAGGAAAGATCCGCGAGAAAAAGGCTCAACAGTGAAGAAGCTTGAGCGAGCTCAAGCATTAGCGTGGATAGCGCGACGCACGGTACGTGCGGGATGGCGGAAAACGAAAAGG
Source organism: Massilia sp. (assembly GCA_028292765.1). Classification (GTDB taxonomy): domain Bacteria; phylum Pseudomonadota; class Gammaproteobacteria; order Burkholderiales; family Burkholderiaceae_D; genus Telluria. The sequence goes on from JAQGLR010000395.1 coordinate 5,137, forward strand.
CCGCGTATAAACGCGGCCTTTTCAGTGTTGCTTCTGTATTCTGGCTCCCCGACCTGGACTCGAACCAGGGACCTGCGGATTAACAGTCCGTCGCTCTACCAACTGAGCTATCAGGGAATTGAGCCTGGCATTATAACTGCTCAGCAGTATTACGCAAGGGCTGGACGAAAGTTGTTCGTGTGCATCGCCCACACCCGAACGAAAAAAAGGAGTGCCGATTTCTCGGCACTCCTTTTTCGTATTCTGGCTCCCCGACCTGGACTCGAACCAGGGACCTGCGGATTAACAGTCCGTCGCTCTACCAACTGAGCTATCTGGGAATTGTCCTGCTCTTCAGCCTTGACTAACCTCAAGTGCGAAGAGCCAAGATTTTAGAGGACTTTGGCGATGGCGTCAACGACGAGATCGATATTCTTCGAGTTCAGCGCTGCGACGCAGATGCGGCCGGTGTCCACTGCATAGATCGACTCGTCGCGCAGCTTGCCCACCTGCTCTTTGGTCAGGCCCGAATACGAGAACATGCCGACCTGCTCGCGCACGAAAGCGAAGTCGCGTCCCGGCGCCTTCTCGGCCAGCTTGTGCACCAGCGCCTCGCGCATCTCCTTGATGCGCACGCGCATGGCGGCCAGCTCGTCTTCCCACAGCTGGCGCAGTTCGGGCGTGGCCAGCACGGTGGCGACGACCTTGCCGCCGTGGATAGGCGGATTCGAATAATTGGTGCGCACCACGCGCTTCAGTTGCGACAGCAGGCGCGCCGCTTCTTCGCTGCTTTCCGCCACCACCGACAGCGCGCCGACGCGCTCGCCGTACAGCGAGAACGATTTCGAGAACGAGTTCGACACCAGCAGCGGGCCGCCCGCATCGACAAACCGGCGCACCACCGCGCCATCTTCCGCGATGCCGGCGCCGAAGCCCTGGTAGGCCATGTCGAGGAAGGGAATCAGGCCGCCATCCTTGACCGCGGCAATGACTTGGCCCCACTGCTCTTGCGACAGGTCGGCGCCGGTCGGGTTATGGCAGCAGGCGTGCAGCACGACGATCGAGCCGGCGTCCATCTTGCGCAGGGATGCCAGCATGCCGTCGAAATCCACGCCGTGGGTGGCCGGGTCGTAATAGGTGTAGTGGTTGACGATGAAGCCGGCGCCCTCGAACAGGGCGCGGTGGTTTTCCCAGCTCGGGTCGCTGATGAAAACTTGCGAATCGGGCGAAAAGCGCTTCAGGAAATCGGCGCCGATTTTCAGGGCCCCGGTGCCGCCGATGGCCTGCACGGTGACCGCGCGCTTCTCTTGAATAACCTCGCTGCCGGCCCCAAATACGAGCTCCTGCACCGCTTTGTCGTACGCAGCCAGCCCTTCGATCGGCAGGTAGGTGCGTGGCGACAACTGCTCAATCAGTTTCGCCTCGGCCTTTTGGACGCACTGCAGCAAAGGCACCTTGCCATGATCGTCGTAGTAGACGCCGACTCCGAGGTTGATCTTCGCCGGGTTGGTGTCGGCGTTGAATGCTTCAGTGATGCCCAGGATTGGGTCGCGTGGGGCCATATCGATGGCGCCGAAGAGGCTGGCTGAGGCTGTGGAAGTCATCGTGATAAACTGGATTTGTCGGTGGGTTCGCAGGGGTTGTATAGATAGCGACACTGCAGTAATAACTCTGCTGCAGTGCGCGAACGAATACCCATTTTAGCAAAGGTCTCGAAACATGGCTGATGTATCAATCGCAAGCGGTCCGGAACCGACTGTGGTCACCTTCCCGAACTCCCCTTTCAAGCTGCACCAGCCCTTCCCGCCTGCCGGCGACCAGCCGACGGCGATCGAAGGCCTGGTCGAGGGCATCGACGACGGCCTGATGTACCAGACGCTGCTTGGGGTGACCGGTTCCGGCAAGACCTACACGATGGCGAACGTGATTGCCCGTGCCGGCCGTCCGGCCATCGTGTTCGCGCCGAATAAAACGCTGGCGGCCCAGCTGTATTCGGAGTTCCGCGAATTCTTCCCGCAGAACGCGGTCGAGTATTTCGTGTCCTACTACGATTACTACCAGCCGGAAGCCTACGTGCCGCAACGCGACCTGTTCATCGAAAAGGACTCGTCGATCAACGAGCACATCGAGCAGATGCGCCTGTCGTGCACCAAATCGCTGATGGAGCGGCGCGACGTGGTCATCGTCGCCACCGTCTCGGCCATCTACGGTATCGGTAACCCGAACGAATACCACAAGATGATCCTGACGCTGCGCCACAAGGACAAGGTAGCCCAGCGCGACATCATCGCGCGCCTGATCCAGATGCAGTACTCGCGCAACGAGATGGACTTCGGCCGCGGCACCTTCCGCGTGCGCGGCGACACGATCGACATCTTCCCGGCCGAGCACGCCGAACTGGCGATCCGCGTCGAGATGTTCGACGACGAAATCGAGTCGCTGCAACTGTTCGACCCGCTGACGGGCCGCGTGCGCCAGAAAATCCCGCGCTTCACGGTGTACCCGGGTTCGCACTACGTCACGCCGCGCAGCACCGTGCTGCGCGCGGTCGAGTCGATCAAGGCCGAGCTGAAAGACCGCCTGGAAGAGTTCCGCCAGCAAAATAAACTGATCGAAGAGCAGCGCCTCGAGCAGCGCACCCGCTTCGACCTGGAAATGATGGCCGAGATCGGCTTCACGAAAGGCATCGAGAACTATTCGCGCCACCTGTCCGGCGCGATGCCGGGCGAACCGCCGCCGACGCTGGTCGACTACCTGCCGAAGGACGCGCTGATGTTCATGGACGAGTCGCACGTGCTGGTGGGACAGCTCAGCGCCATGTACAACGGCGACCGTTCGCGCAAGACGAACCTGGTGGATTATGGATTCCGCCTGCCCTCGGCGCTGGACAACCGGCCGCTGAAATTCGAGGAATTCGA
>JAQGLR010000408.1 GCA_028292765.1 Massilia sp.
CGGTGTTCCTCGATATAGGCGTCGTGCGCGAGCATCTGGTTGGCGACCGCAAACCAGGCGTCGCCGGCAATGGCGGCGCGCGCGACCGGGAACAACTCGCGTTCCTCGCGCTCGAAACGTACGGTCAGCGCCGCGCAGAAACGCTCGACCGCCAGGCAGAACACATCGACGCGCTCTTCGTTGTCGACGCCTTCGCACAGGAGCGTGCAAGCCGTGTCGAGCGCCTCGGCCGCGCTGCGGCTGAGCATGTCGAGCTCGCACAGGAGCGGGTTGGCGCCCGCCCCGGCGCGGCGCAAGGCCGGCATGAGGAATTTGTCGAGCTTACGGCGATGACATTGTTCGTACAGGCGGCGCAAGGTGTCGCACACATATTCGGCCTGGCCCGTAGTCAGCGCGCTCTGGCGGGTATAGCCTTTTTGTACGAGCTGCTGTATGGCGTGCAGGCTGACGCGCATATTTGTTTGCTCAACAGAAAGGGCAATGAGCGTGTAGGTCGCGGTAAGCATTCGGTCTCCTCTCGACGTCGTCAACGCAGGCGTATGCTCCCTGGAAGGGAAACAGCCTGGCTGGACATACTGGTTTTGGAACAGGCCGTTGTTTGTTTTTCTATTCTTCAGCCTGAAAGAACTAGTAGTTTAGGGAGCGCTGACTTGCCGGGTTTGATCTGGCGCAAACTCCGGGATAGCGTAATGCTGGGTGAGTCAACCGACTTTGGGGACGTGCGTTGTCGCTCCCTGGCGTGCAGCCGTGCCAGCGCGCGCAGCGCTGCAAGGCCTGCGCGACGTCGGGCAGCAAGGCCTCGCTGGCGCGCACGCCGGGCTCGAAAAACACCGCCTTCACCTCGAACACGCCGGTCCTCCGGTGCGCCTTGGCATCGATGCGCCCGGCGCCGGTCCCATACCACCGGGTCGAAGGGCGACAGGATGGTGGTGAAGCTTGGGCGCAAAGCGTCTGACGCGGCCTGCCGGGCCAGGCCGGCATGATCCGGGTGGATATAGACCGGCTCATCCCATCCCTCGACGCGGGCGCGCAGCAGCAGGCCTTGCGCCACCAGCGGCGCCAGGTCGACATGCGGGCGGCGGGTGCGGTGGTAGTCGGGAATCCAGCCGGCGCGCGCCATCCCCAGCGCCTTGACCGCCTGCAGCGCGCTCCACCGGATTTTTTTGAAGCGGGAGCACGGCTGCGTTATAGTGCAGCCGACTCCCCTTTTCTCGAACTCATTTCCCCCATTCCCGACTCCCATGCGGCTGTTGCACACTTCCGACTGGCATCTCGGCCAGACCCTGCACAATTACGACCGGACCTACGAGCACGAGTGCTTCCTCGACTGGCTGCTCGACACCATCGTGGCCGAGGAAGCCGACGCGCTCCTGATCGCGGGCGATATTTTTGACAACGCCAACCCCTCGTCCGCCGCCCAGCGCCAGCTGTACCGCTTCCTGCAGCGGGCCAGGGCGCGCACGCCGCACCTGCAGATTATCGTGATTGCGGGCAACCACGATTCGCCGGGCCGGCTGGAAGCGCCCGGTCCGCTGCTGGAAGCCCACGGTACCGTCGTGATCGGGAACGTGGTGCGCGGCCCGGATGGCGCGATCGACCTCGAGCGCCTCGTCGTGCCGCTACGCAACAAGGCGGGCGAGACCAAGGCCTGGTGCCTCGGCATCCCTTTCCTGCGTCCGGGCGACGTGCCGCGTGCCGACGTCGAGGGCGACGCCTACCTGAACGGCATCGCCCTGCTCTACAGCCAGGCTTTCCAGCTGGCGCAAGCGCGGCGCGAAACCGGCCAGGCGATCCTGGCGATGGGCCATTGCCACATGGTCGATGGGCAGTCGTCGAACGATTCCGAGCGCCGCATCGTGATTGGCGGCACCGAAGCACTGCCGGCCTCGATGTTCGACCCCGACATCGCCTACGCCGCGCTCGGCCACCTGCACCTGGCGCAGCGCGTCGGCAAGAAAGAGCACCTGCGCTATTCCGGCAGTCCCTTGCCGCTGTCGTTTGCCGAAGTCGGCTACCAGCACCAGGTGCTGCGCATCGACCTCGACGGCGCGGTGGCGAAAGAAGTGACGCCGCTGCACGTGCCGCGGGCGGTCGAACTGCTGCGCGTGCCGGGCAAACCGGCGCCGCTGGCCGAGGTGCTGGCCGCGCTCGACAACCTGGAACTCGACGCCGGCTTGCCGCCCCAGTGCCGGCCCTACCTGGAAGTGCGGGTGCTGCTCGACGGACCCGAGCCGAGCCTGCGCGCCCAGGTCGAGGCGGCGATCGCCGGCAAGCCGGTGCGCCTGGCGAAGATCGAACCGACCCGCAAGCTTGTCGCCGCGCAGGACGGCGCGGGCGCGCTGACGCTCGACCAGCTGGCCCAGCTGCAGCCGGACGAGATCTTCCGCCGCCTGTGGCAGCAGCGCTTCGGCGAAGATGCGCCGGATGACCAATTGTCGGCATTTGCCGAACTGATGTTGCCGGATGATGGGGAGCTGAAATGAGTGGGGAGACCACATGAAAATCCTGCGCATCAGCGGGCGCAACCTGGCCTCGCTGGCGAACGAGTTCGTGGTCGACTTCGAGAGCGAGCCGCTGGCGTCGTCGGGCCTGTTCGCGATCTGCGGCCCGACCGGCGCCGGAAAAAGCACCCTGCTCGACGCCCTCTGCCTGGCCCTGTACGGCAATACGCCGCGCCTGCAATGGAAAAGCAGCCGCGGCGCCCTGCCCGACGCCGGCGGCGAAAGCGTGTCGACCACGGACGCCCGCAACCTGCTGCGCCGTGGCGCCGCCGAAGGCCATGCCGAGGTCGATTTCGTCGGCAACGACGGCATCCGTTACCGCGCGCGCTGGAGCGTGCGGCGCTCGCGCAACAAGGTCAGCGGCCTGCTGCAGGCGTCGAACCAGACCCTGCACCGGCTGCCCGAACTGGCGCCGCTCGGCAGCACCAAGACCGAAACGCAGGCCGAGATCGCGGCGCGCATCGGCTTATCTTTTGAACAGTTCACGCGCTCGGTGCTGCTGGCGCAGAACGAGTTTTCGGCCTTCCTGAAAACCGACGAGAACGAACGCGGCGAGCTGCTCGAAACGCTGACCGGCAGCGCCGTCTACAGCGCCATTTCGAAACGCGCCTACGAGCGCTACAAGCAGGAGCAGGATGCGGTGCGGCGCCTGAGCTCGCGCCTGGCCGACCAGGCGCCGCTGGCACCGGAAGCGCGCGAGGGGCTCGATGCCGAGCGTGCGGCCGCCGAAGCCGCCCTGCAGGCGGTCGACGTACGGCGCGCGCTGCTGGAGGCCCAGCTGCGCTGGCACCAGGAACGCGAACGGCTGCGCCAGAACGAAGCACAGGCTGAAAGCCTGCTGCAGGACGCGCGCGCCCAGGTGGCGGCCGCGAACGAGCGGCGCGTGCGCCTGGCCACGCTCGACGAAGTGCAGGCGGCGCGCCCTTTGACGTCGGAACTGGCGCGGTTCGAGGCCGAACGCGCCCAGCTCGAGGCGACGCTGGCGAACGGCCAGGGAGAACTGGCGCGCGCCCAGGAAGCCGCGCGCCAGGCGCTGCAGGACGTGCAGGCCGCCACGGTCGCGCTGGAGGCGGCCGAGGCGGCGCAGTCGGGCGCCGCCGCGCAACTCGATGCGGCCAAGGCACTCGACGCCACCATCGCCACCCTGTCGGACGCGCATGCGCAACGCGCGGCCGGGCGCGACGAAACGGCGCGGCTTGCGGCGCGCACGCGCGGCTTCCTCGACGAAGCCGACGCGCGCCTCGCGCACACCCGTGCGGCGGAAACCGCCAGCGCCGACTGGCTGGCGGCGCACCGCCAGCACGACGAACTGGCCGCGCAATGGCCGCGCTGGGACAAGTTATTCGCCCAGGCGGCGCGGGCCGCCGCTGCCGAAGCGGCGGACAGCGCCGCCCTGGCGAAGCTCGAGCGCGCCCGCGTCAACGCGGCTGCCACCCTGGAGGCGGCCCTCCACTCCGCCGAGCGCACAGCCGCCCGTATTGCCGAACTCGATGCCGCGCGCCAGGCCGCCGTCGCCACACTGGCCGGGTTCGACCTCGACGCCCTGCACCATCAACGCCAGGAACTCGACGCACGGCGCGAAGCGCTGGCGGCGGCCGCACGCATCGCGAAAAACCTGCATGTCGCGCGCGAACACCTGGCCCGGATCGATGCCGAGCTCGAGCGCACGCAGGGCGCGCGCACCGGCGCCGGCGC
>JAQGLR010000461.1 GCA_028292765.1 Massilia sp.
CGAGAACAGCTTGTTGTTCAGGTTCAGTTTCATGTGCTTTTCCTTTGAGCTTGTTTGGTGCGCCTAGTGGATGCGCTCTGCCAATGCGGCTTTTACGGCGTTGCTTGCATGCAACGCCCCAAGCACCGAAATCGATTCAATCGTGGCCAGCGCGAGTTCGACGCTGACGTCGTTGGCAATGCTGGCCATGCCGAGTACCTGGATCTGGAGGCGGATGCCTGCCTGCTGCGCCACTTCCAGGTCGGTGCGCGAATAATGGTGCATGCCGAGCACGAGGCTGCGACGGGCGACAGTTTGCCGGACCACCTCGGCATGCGTGTTGAGCTGGTTGCGTATTGCCGTTCGGATCAGATCGGTACGGTTGCTGTAGAAGCCCTCGCTTACGAGTAGGTCGATCTGGCCCAGGTCGATCATTCCCAGGTTGATCGTGATCTTTTCCGAATCCGCCAGCTTTTGCCTCGGCTCGTTCATCCTCATAATGTCACCCCGCATCCTTACACCAGCCTTTCAAACCATCCTGTTACCATCCACGTGGATGGTGAAAACCTGTGGCCAGTGTACCTGCCTGAGATCGGACGTCAAGCGCGATCCGATTGAATCGGGTAATCTATTTCTCCATGAGTCCAGAATTACAACCCGGCCTGCGCTTCGAATGGCAATACACCGTCCCGCCGCGCGCCACCGTGCCGCAGCTTTATCACGACACCCCGTTTTGCCTCGACATGCCCGACGTGCTGGCCACCGGGTACATGGTCGGCATGATGGAACTGGCCTGCGTCCACGGGATGCTGCCCTTCCTCGACTGGCCGCGCGAACAAAGCCTCGGCACCATGGTCAGCTTCCGGCACCTGGCGCCGACGCCGCCCGGCATGACGCTGCGCATCGAGGGTGAAGTCATCGAGGTGGAAGGCAAGCGCGTGCGCTTCAAGGTCGAAGCCTGGGACGACGTCGAGCGCATCTGCGCAGGCACGCACGAGCGTTGCGTCATCGATACAGTGCGTTTCAATGCACGGGTGGCGCGCAAGTACAAAGCGGGGGCGGCGTGAGCGCGGCCCCCGCTTTGCCCGAGCATCAAACGCCGGTGCCGTCGCCCTGCATCAGCCTGTGCGAGATGGACAAGGCCACGGGCCTGTGCCGCGGCTGCCTGCGCACGATCGACGAGATCGTCGCCTGGGGCGGCGCGGGCGACGACTATAAACGCGCGGTCTGGGTCGAGATCCGGCGCCGCGAGTCGGAACTCGACTTTGGTTAGCATGGCCCTCCAGCTGCCTGCCACGATGCAGGTGTTCGAGCGCGGCTGGCTGTCCTCGAACAATGTGTTATTTACTGGCGCCGACACCGCGCTGGTCGACAGCGGCTACCTCACCCACGCGCCGCAGACGCTGGCGCTGGTGCGCCATGCACTCGACGAACGCCCGCTCGCGCGCCTGCTCAACACCCACCTTCACTCGGACCATTGCGGCGGCAACGCGCTATTACAAAGCACGTATGCCTGCCACACGGCGATTCCCGCGGCGGATGCCGTCAAGGTCGCCAGCTGGGACGAAGACGCGCTCAGCTACCGCGCGACCGGGCAGCAATGCGCCCGTTTCAATTTTGACGCGCTGCTGGCGCCGGGCGACAGCTTGACGCTCGGTGACCTGTCCTGGGAGGTGCTGGCCGCCCCCGGGCACGATCCGCATGCGCTGCTGCTGTTCTGCGCCAGCCACGGCATCCTCGTTTCCGGCGACGCGCTGTGGGAGAACGGGTTCGGGGTGATCTTTCCCGAGCTGGCGGGAGAGCCGGGTTTCATTGAAGCGCGCGCGACCCTCGACCTGATTGCCACGCTCGATGCGCGGGTGGTGATTCCGGGGCATGGGCGGATGTTCGGCGACGTGGGCGGGGCCCTGGCGCGGGCGTATTCGCGTCTGGACTACCTGTCATCGGATCCGCGACGCAATGCGGAGAATGCGGTGAAGGTGATGGTGAAGTTCTTGCTGCTCGAGCGGCAGAGGATTGCGCTGGTCGAGCTGCCGGGGGTGCTGGCGTCGATTCCGGTGGTGGGGAGTGCGATGGGGTTGATGGGTGGTGAGGCGTTTGCGGATGATCGTCCGCTGGTTGAACGCATGAATTCCACACCGTCTCCTGCCTACATCGCCCTCGCCAACTGGGCTATTGCCTCCCTGATCCGCGCCAGGGCCGCCCGCATCGACGGGGAATGGCTGCTGGACGCCTGAATTAGAGCCATCGATCTAGCACGATCGTGCTTTTTTAACCCTATAATCAGGCAGCTACTTTAAACAACCACGCCGAAAGCCGCCCATGCCGCTGCCCCCGATACTGCAAAACCTTTCTCTACCCGTCATCGCCTCGCCGATGTTCATCGCCAGCGGTCCGGCGCTCGTCGCGGCGCAGTGCAAGGCCGGCATCGTCGGTTCCTTCCCGGCGCTGAACGCCCGCCCGGCCGAGTTGCTCGACACCTGGCTGACCGACCTGCAGCGCGAACTGGCCGATTACGCGGCAGCCAACCCCGGCGCGCGGATCGGCCCGATCGCGGTGAACCAGATCGTGCACGCCTCGAACACGCGCCTCGAGCACGACGTCGAAGTCTGCGTGAAACACCAGGTGCCGATCATCATCTCGTCGCTGCGCGCGCCGCCGCAAGAGATGCTCGACGCCGTGCACAGCTACGGCGGCATCGTCCTGCACGACGTGGTCTCGATCCGCCATGCGCACAAGGCGCTCGAGGCAGGGGTGGATGGCCTGATCCTGGTGGCGGCCGGCGCCGGCGGCCATGCGGGCGCGCTGTCGCCGTTTGCGCTGGTGGGGGAGGTACGACAATTCTTCGGCGGTCCGCTCGCGCTGTCCGGCTCGATCGCCACCGGCGACGCCATCCTCGCCGCGCAGGCGATGGGCGCCGACTTCGCCTACATCGGCTCGCGCTGGCTGGCGACGCAGGAATCGAACGTCAGCGCGTCCTACCGCGAGGCGATTGTCGAATCCAGCGCGGCCGACGTCGTGTACACGAACCTGTTCACGGGCGTGCACGGCAACTACCTGAAAAAATCGATCGTCAACGCCGGGCTCGATCCGGACGCGCTGCCGGAGTCGGACAAGAGCAAGATGAGCTTTGGCGACGGCACGGCGAAAGCCTGGCGCGACATCTGGGGCGCCGGCCAGGGCGTGGGCCTGATGGACGACGTGCCGACGGTCGCCGAGATGGTCGAGCGCCTGAAAAACGAATACGAAGCGGCCCGCGCACGTCTCGCGCTGCGTTAAGCACTTGCCAGCACGCCGGTTCAGGAGGCTTTTACGTCCGGGATCGGATACTCGGGCGCCGGGTCGGCCGTGTTCAGGTCTTCCTGCCGGATCGCATACAGGGCCGGCAGGTTGCGCCAGTAGCCGTAGACGTCCATGCCGAAGCCGACCACGAAGGCGTTCGGCAGCCGTACGCCGACAATGTCGGCGCGGATCGGTTTGCCGCGTTTCAGGTCTTTGTCCGCGAACACGGCAATGATCACCTCGGCCGCGCCCATGTCGAGCAGGCGCTGCTTCACGTGGGCGAGGGTCTCGCCTTCGTCGAGGATGTCGTCGACCACGACGATGGTGCGTCCCGCCACGTTCTGGCGCGGGATCACCTTCCACACGACTTCGCCGCCGCGATCGTCGCCGCCATAGCGGCTGACGTGGATGTAATCGAATTCGAGCGGGAAGCCGAGTTGCGGCAGCAGGGTGCCGGTGAAGACGACAGCGCCGCCCATCACGCCGAGTACCAGCGGGAAGGTGGTGTTGCCGGGAGCGCCGAAGCGCTCGTTGAGGACGTCTGCTACGTGCCGCACGGCGGCCTGCACTTCTTCGGGGCTGACGATCTGGCGCGCGTTGGCCAGCAGCGCACGGGCGCGGGTGTGATGGAAATCTTGCATGGTTATCGTTCTAAGAATGTCTCCAACTCGATTATGCGGCAATTTTGCAACAAACCTACACTCGCTTGAATTTCTTATGGAACACGGCCGCAACTTTGCTCGATGCGCTGTTGATGTTTCTGCGCAAGATTCGCCCGCGCCGTTGTCCGTGTTTGCGGCGTATCATACGTGGCTTGATTAACATCGAAGTCAGCCATGTCCACGAATGAATCCACAATTCCGTGCACTGCGCCACGTGCAGACCGCCTGGAACAGCTGCGCGCCGCCATGGCGCGCCACGGCATCGACGCCTTTGTCCTGCCCTCGAGCGACCCCCACCTCTCCGAATACCTGCCGCGCCGCTGGCAGGGACGCGAGTGGATTTCCGGCTTCACCGGTTCGGTCGGCACCTTCATCGCCACCGCGGAGTTTGCCGGCGTCTGGACCGATGGACGCTACTGGACCCAGGCCGAAACCGAACTGGCGGGATCGAACATCGCGCTGATGAAGATCCCGTCGGGCGCGAGCCTGCTGCACATCGACTGGCTGGCCGAGAAGATGCAGCCGGGCCAGACGGTGGCGGTCGACGCCCGTGTGCTGGGCCTGGCCGTGGCGCGCCTCCTGAAAGACGCGCTGGCCGCGCGCGGCATCCAGCTGCGCACCGACCTCGACCTGCTCGACGAGATCTGGAGCGACCGTCCCGGCTTGCCGCTTGACCCCCTCTACGAACACGCCGCGCCGCACGCGCCGCTGGCCCGTCCCGACAAGCTGGCCGCCACCTGCGCCGCGATGGAAGCGCTGGGCGCCGAGCGTCACTTCATCTCGACGCTCGACGACATCGCGTATTTGTTCAACCTGCGCGGCTCGGACGTCAGTTTTAATCCCGTGTTCGTGGCGCACGCGCTCGTCGCACGCGACGGTGCGACCCTGTTCGTCGCCGAGGGCAAGGTACCCGAGCTACTGCGCGCGCAACTGCTGGAAGAGGGCGTCAGCCTGGCGCCGTATGCCGGCGCGGCCGAGGCGCTGGCCGCGCTGCCGCCCGGCAGTTCGGTGCTGCTCGACCCGCGCCGCGTCACCGCCGGCATGCGCGCCGCCGTGCCCGGGAACGTGCGCGTGGTCGAGTCGATCAACCCGACCACGTTTGCCAAGTCGCGCAAGACGGAGCTTGAGGCCGCGCACGTGCGCGCCACCATGGAGCAGGACGGCGCGGCGCTGTGCGAATTCTTCGCCTGGCTGGAAAGCACGCTGGCGGACCCGCAGCGCGCACCCCTGACCGAACTCACCATCGACGAGCAGATCACGGCCGCGCGTGCGCGCCGGCCTGGCTTCGTCAGCCCGAGCTTCGGCACGATCGCCGGCTTCAATGCCAACGGCGCGATCATGCACTACCGCGCCACACCGGCATCGCACGCCGTCATCGAGGGCGACGGCCTGCTGCTGATCGATTCCGGCGGCCAGTACCTGGGCGGCACCACCGACATCACGCGCGTGGTCCCGGTCGGGCAAGTTACGGACGATCACAAACGCGACTTCACGCTGGTGCTGAAGGGGATGATGGCTTTATCTGCCGCCCACTTCCCGCGCGGCACCCGCTCGCCGCTGCTGGACGCCATCGCGCGCGCGCCGCTCTGGGCCGCGGGCGTCGATTACGGCCACGGCACCGGCCACGGGGTCGGCTACTTCATGAACGTGCACGAAGGGCCGCAGGTCATTTCGCCCTCCGCCGCGCCGGACCCGCACACGGCGATGGAGCCGGGCATGATCACCTCGATCGAACCGGGCATTTATAAACCGGGCCGCTGGGGCATCCGCATCGAGAACCTGGTGCTGAACGTCGCATCGACAAAAGGCGAATTCGGCGAGTTCCTGCGCTTCGAAACCTTGACCCTGTGCCCGATCGACACCCGCTGCCTCGACATGGCGCTGTTGCACCCGCATGAAGTCGAGTGGCTGAACCGCTATCACGCGACCGTGCGCGAACGCCTGCTGCCCCACGTGGCGGGCGCCGCGCGCGACTGGCTGGTACTGCGCACGCAGGAGGTTTGATATGGTATCCGCCCGTTCCACCCGCGCCAGCTCCGCCGTCGATCGCCTGAAACGCCGTACCGGCCAGACCGGCTACTCGATGGCGCGCACCGCCGACGGCCTGTTCTACCTGTCCGAGACGCCGGGTTCGCCCCCGCTCTGCGCACCGCTGGAACTGGATGACTTTGTCCAGTTCGTCAACAAGCTCGGGCCGCAGGAGGTCAAGCGCGTCAGCAAGTACGACGTCGCGTTCGAAAAGCAGCTGGTCCGCAAGAAGCCCTAGGGTTTCCACTGAGCCCCTACCGAAAGGCGCCATGTCGATGCTTGATGTTTTGTCCCCGTACTGGTCGCCGAACGAGATCGCGACCAACGGCGTGATCCTGCTGCACCTGGCCGGGGCGCTGCTGCTTGGCCTGCTGGTCGGCTACGAGCGTTCCTATCACGGCCGCGCCGCCGGGATGCGCACCTATGGGCTGGTGTGCATGGCCTCGTGCGCCCTGACCATCGTCAGCGGCTATCCTGAAATGTGGTTCGGCGGCCAGACCGGCGCCATTGGCGTGGTCGATCCGACCCGCGTGATGCAGGGCGTGGTGACCGGCATCGGCTTCCTGGGCGCCGGCGTCATCATGCGCGAAGGTTTTAACATCAGCGGCCTGACGACCGCCGCCTCGATCTGGAGTTCGTCCGTGATCGGCATCCTGGTCGGCGTCGGCTTTTACCTGGCGGCGATGGGCCTGGCCTTTTTCTCGGCCATGATCATGATTTACCTGAACAAGGTCGAGGCGGTGCTGCCGTCGCGCCGCGCGGTGGCGGTGATGCTGCGCTTTCGCAGGGACTTCCTGCCGCGCGAGGAAGCGCTGCGCGACGCGGCGCTGGAGCGCGGCTACACGATCGCCGGCAGCTCGCTGACGATTGCCAGCACGGCCGGAGGCCAGGAATGGCGTTTCGTGGCGCTGGCGCTGTCGCGCCATAACCGCGCCACGCTCACCGAACTGGCGGCCGAATTGTCCGCCTTTGAGGGGGTCGAGGGTTTCCAGCTCTCGCACGCCCGCAATTGAGCGCTCTATAATTAACAACCAGGACTGGGATAGCAATACATGACGGCACAAGACGTTCTCGATTTCTGGTTCCTGCCGCGCGCCGACGCCGGTTACGGCAAGCCGCGCCCCGAGTGGTTCCGCAAGGACGCCGCATTCGACGCCGAGGTAGCCGGGCGCTTCGGCGCGATCATCGCCCAGGCGGTGGCCGGCGGCCTGCGCGAATGGGACTTGCAAGGTCCCGAGGGCAGGCTCGCGCGCATCCTCGTGCTCGACCAGTTCACCCGCAACGCTTACCGCGACAAGCCGGAAGCCTTTGCCGGCGACCTGCTGGCCCTCAGCGCCGCAAATTCGCTCGTCGACAGCGGCGCCGAGCGCCTGCTCGAGCCGCAGCAGCGCGCCTTTGCCTACATGCCGTTCGAGCATGCCGAGGATGCGCGCATGCAGGAACGCTCGGTCGAGCTGTTCGGGCGCCTGGCGCTTGAACACGAGGGTTTCATCGAGATGCTCGACTACGCGCACCGCCACCGTGGCGTGATCGCGCGTTTCAAACGCTTCCCGCACCGTAACCCGATCCTCGGGCGTGCCTCGACCGCCGACGAGCTGCACTACCTGGGCCAGCCCGGCGCCGGGTTCTGATGGCGGCAACCCTGAATATCGTCGGCGCCGGCCATGTCGGCCGCGTGCTGGGCCGGCTGTTTGCCGGCCACGGCGTGTTCGAGGTGCAGGACGTGCTGACGCGTTCCCCGGCCAGTGCCCAGGAGGCGGTGCGTTTTATCGGAAGCGGCCGCCCGCTGGCGCAGTTTGCCGACCTGCGCCCGGCCCGGGTCTGGATGCTGGCCGTGGGCGACGACCAGATCGCCGCGGTGTGCACGGCGCTCGCAGGGGCCGGGCTGTTGCAAGGCGCCACCGTGTTCCACTGCAGCGGCGCCAAGTCGTCAGGCGACCTGCACCCGGCCAGCGAGGCGGGCGCGCATGTCGCCAGCGTGCACCCGGTGCGCAGCTTCGCCGATCCTGAGCTTGTGGCCGCCGCATTTGGCGGCACCTGGTGCGGGATCGAAGGGGACCCTGCCGCGCTGGCAAGCCTGGCGCCGGCTTTCGAGGCCATCGGCGCGCGCCTGGTCGCCATCGACGCGGCTGCCAAGACTGTGTATCACGCCGCTTCCGTGTTCGCGTCGAACTACCTGGTGACGGTGCTCGATGCGGCGCTGCGCGCCTATGCGGCGGCCGGCGTGCCGGACGAGGTGGCGCGCGAGCTGGCGCGGCCGCTGGCAAGCGAAACCCTGGCCAACGTGTTCCGGCTCGGGCCTGCCGGCGCCCTCAGCGGCCCGGTCGCGCGCGGCGATTTTGCCACCGTGGCGCGCCAGCACGAAGCGCTCAAGGGGTGGGACCTGCCCACCGCCGAGCTGTACGACGCCCTGGTCGACGCCACCACGGCACTTGCCGCCCGCAAGCGGCGCGGCGAAGCCTGAATCCCGATGTCGCTCACGACGTCATTCATTGAGCAAGGAGTACCGATGGTTTTCACCGCATGGGCCACGCTGGCCGTCCTCGGCGTGCATTTCTGGACCGGCGTCATGGCCGGCTGGGCCCGCGTCAAATACAAGGTGCCGGCCCCCTTGATGGACGGCCCGGCCGCTTTCCAGAGCGCGCAGCGGGTGCAGGCGAATACGCTGGAGCAGCTGCCGATTGTCCTGGTGCCATTATGGCTGTGCGCCTGGTACCTGGGCGACGCCTGGGCAGCTGCCGGCGGCTTGCTGTGGTGCGGCGCGCGCATCCTGTACGCGCTCGGCTATTACCGCGATCCGGCGCGGCGTGAAGCCGGCTTTGTGCTTGGCATGCTTGCCAGCGGCGCCTTGGTGGCCGGGGCCGTCGTTGGGCTATTGACACAGTCGGTAATGCACTAAAGCAAAATTTAGTGATCCAGGAATCGACAAAGTTCCCGAACGGCAATAAGCTCTCCTGTGAAATCCGTCAGGTCCGGTGACTGGTGCGCGTCGTGCCCGGCCGGTTCGCTGCGTAGGAGGCGACATGCTGTTTTTGAAGAGTACCGCGAGCACCAAGGCGCCCGGCATTTATGAAGTGGATGTCGCCGCCAAGCCGCCGGGCAAGACCTTTGGTGTCTACCTGGCCACCGATCCGGACAACCCGCCGCAGGCCGTGCTGGCGGCACTTGCCGAGCTTGGCTTCAGGGGCAGCTACCAGAAAAACTACACCCACCGCGACGGCGGCCGCGTACTTGACCTGCATTTCGAGAAAGACGGCACCGACTTGTTCAAAGGCTGGAAGCCGGCGGAGTGCAGCGCCAACCTGGCCGCGATCGACAGCCTGTTCGGCAAGCTGGGCGTTGCCGTGACGCCGCGCGTGATGACCATGGCCGAAGCTTACGCCTGAGATCATCCGCATTCCAGGCCATCCAGCCGCCTGATTCATGCAAGAATCGTCCTTTGATACTTCCTGCATGATGCATCTCCCCTGTGGACCTGTTCGACTTCCCCGGCACGCCCGTGCCGATCCCGATCGACGACGCTGAACTGGCGTGGCTTGCCCAGCTGCCGCTGCCGTATCCGAACGAAGAAATCTTCGCGCGCCTGCTGGCCGCGACGCCCTGGCGCGCCGAAACGGTCGTCGTGTTCGGCAAGCGCCACCTGCAACCGCGCCTGACGGCCTGGTATGGCGACGCCAGCTATACCTATTCCGGCCTGCGCCTCGCGCCGCTGCCGTGGACGCCCTTGCTGCTGCAACTCCGCGCCGCCGTCGAGGCGGCCTGCGGCCAGCGCTTCAACAGCGTGCTGCTGAACCTGTACCGCAACGAGCGCGACAGCATGGGCATGCACAGCGACGACGAGCCGGAACTCGGCCCCGGGCCCGTCATCGCTTCGCTCAGCTTTGGCGCGACGCGCACCCTGGTCCTGCGGCATAAACGCGACAAGCAGGTCGTCCGCCTCCCCTTGAGTGACGGCAGCCTGTTGCTGATGGCTGGCGCGACCCAGGAAAACTGGCTGCACGGCATCAACAAATCGGCCCGGTCCCTCGGCGCACGCATCAACCTGACATTCAGGCACATCGTCTAACTCGACGACATCGTGGGCGATCCTGGTGGTAAAAATAACTGAACCATAAGTCAGTTATGTTACATTCAATTACATCTCTTACGGAATACCCACGGACGTGGCGTTTTTGCAGTGCTATCTTGGTCACATCGCGATTCATTGAGCATCGCGAGCCAGTCCAACTACGTCATAAAGGATTCTCGTATGAAAAAGCTTATTTTTGCATTGATCGCAGCCAGCACCGCCATGGCAGCAGCCCAGGCCCAGAACATGACGCCACAGCGTGCCTATATCGGCGCCGGCGTGGCCACCGTCGAGAGCGACTACCGCATCTCGGGCGCCAGCAACGTCAACAGCAGCGGCTGGAAGGGCTCGGGCAAACTGTTCGGTGGTGTCGAACTCGACCAAACCTTCGGCGTTGAAGCCGGCTACACCGACTTCCGCAAGTCGCGCGCCAACTACACGATGAACGGCGCCAACGGCGTTGCCGAAGCCGACGGCTACGGCGCTTACCTCGCCGGCAAGGCCACCATGCCGCTCAACGAGCGCACCGGCGTCTACGGCAAGCTGGGCGTGGCCCACACCAAGCGCGAAATGACCGCGACCACGCCAGGCGTGGCCCGCAAAGTCAGCGATAACGGCGTGTATGCCGGCGTCGGCGTGCAGCACACCCTGAACGAGCAAGTGTCGCTGATCGCCGAGTACGAGCGCTACGGCAAGAAAACAAACTTCGGCGCCAAGCCGGACGTCCTGACCGTCGGCGCGAAGTACAACTTCTAAGCGCTTGCGTATGTAACGAAAAAGGGCCTGCGGCCCTTTTTCTTTGGTTACGGCCGATACGGCAGGGTGGGCACGCCGTGCCGGCCTACGAGCATCCGCATAGGTCATTCACAGCGGCAGCGCCGCTCCCATCGCTCCCGGCCGGCCCATCGCCCACGGCGGCGACACCGGCGCCGTTTCCATCTCGCGCGCCGTGAATCCCGACGCAATGAAGCGGTGCACCGATGACCAGGGCCAGTCGCAGGCGGACGGGCACAGTCCGTGGCGCACGGGGTTGGTGTGCATGTAGTCGATCAGCGCGGCATAGTCGGCGTCCCCCGAAACGCGGAACTCCTGGTACTGGCGTTCCCAGATGGCGCCGTCGGCGCCGGCACCCGCGAGCGACTTGCGCAGGGCTTTTGAAAACGCGATCTTCACCGCGCGCCAGCGGCTCGAGCAGTCGTGGTCGCCCGGCGGCAGCGTCCACAT
>JAQGLR010000462.1 GCA_028292765.1 Massilia sp.
CGCTTCTGGATGGCCGAGCACCATTCGATGCCCGGAGTCGCCAGCGCCGCCACCGCGGTGGCGCTCGCCCATATCGCCGCCGGCACCGCCACCATCCGGGTCGGCGCCGGCGGGATCATGCTGCCCAACCACAGTCCGCTGGTGATCGCCGAGCAGTTCGGCACGCTCGAATCGCTGTTCCCGGGACGCATCGACCTGGGCCTGGGCCGCGCGCCGGGTTCCGACCACATCACCGCGCGCGCCCTGCGCCGCAACCTGGCCTCGGATGCCGACGAATTCCCGCAGGACGTCGTCGAGCTGATGGATTACTTCGCCGATTCGCCGCGGCGCCAGGTCAAGGCCGTGCCGGGCGCGGGCCTGGACGTGCCGCTGTGGATCCTCGGCTCCAGCCTGTTCGGCGCCCAGCTCGCCGCGGCGCTGGGCCTGCCCTATGCCTTTGCCTCGCATTTCGCGCCGCAGATGATGATGCAGGCCATCGACATGTACCGCGCCAACTTCAAGCCCTCAAGCCAACTGGACAAGCCGTACGTCATGCTCGGTTTTAACGTATTCGCGGCGGACACCGATGAGGAAGCGCAGTTCCAGGCGACGTCGATGCAGCAAGCCTTCGTCAACCTGCGCAGCGGCCGCCCGACGCGGTTGCAGCCCCCGGTGCGCGGCTACCTCGAGGCGCTTGCCCCACAGGAACGCGCAATGCTCGACAGCGTGCTGTCGTGCTCGGCAATCGGCGCCCCGCACACCGTAGCGGCCCAGATGAAAGCCTTCATCGCCCACACCCGCCCCGACGAGCTGATGATCACGTCGCAGATCTTCGACCACGCCGCGCGCCTGCGCTCGTATGAAATCACGGCGCAGATCCGGGAAGCGGCCTAAGGTTTCGTAGCATCGCCATGGTTCACGCGTCCCCGGTCCCGGCCTGCAACGCGTCGATCAACTCCCGCGTGCTGCGTACGCGCCCCATCGCGCGGAAGATATTGCGGCACGCAAAATCGTGCGCCTCGGCAGTGATGCCGCTCATCGCGTCCTCGGCAAACACCAGCACATACCCCCGGTCATACGCGGCGCGCGCCGTCGATTCGACACCGAAATTCGTGACGGTGCCGCCCAGCACCAGCGTCCTGATCTGCCGGCGCCGCAACAACTGGTCGAGCTCGGTGCCGTAGAACGCGCCCCACTGGCGCTTGGTGATGACGATGTCAGTCGCCTCCACCCCGGCATCCGGCGCAAGGTGCGAGGCATCCGGCGCCGGCGCGGTACTGGCCAGGTCGATCGAAAAGTCGTCCATCGCATCCTCCATCAGTGAGTCGGAGTATCTTTGAAACAGCTGCGAGGCGGCGCACGCGGCCCGCCCGACCGTGCTCCCTGCCCCATCAGGACTTGTCCGGCACGATGCGCAGGATGCGCGAGTTCGACTCGTCGGTCAGCACGTACAAGTGGCCGTCCGGTCCCTGGCGCACGTCGCGCACGCGCTTGCCGATCGCCAGCTGTTCCTGCTTCACGACCTTGCCGGCCGCATCGAACTCGATCCGGCGCACGTCCATCGCCGCCAGGTTGCCGGCGAACAGGCTGCCGCGCCATTGCGGAAACGCACTGCCGGTGTAGAGCGCCAGGCCCGAGGGGGCCGGCGACGGCGACCATGCCAGCAGCGGATCGACCATGCCCGGCACGCTGGGTTTCCCGACCGGCACGCGCGTGCTGTAGTCGAGGCCGTGCGTCTGGATTGGCCAGCCGTAATTCTTGCCACCCTCGATGCGGTTGATCTCGTCGCCGCCGCGCGGCCCGTGCTCGCTGGCGAACACCCGCCCGCCCGCCGCATCGACGACCAGGCCCTGGATGTTGCGGTGGCCGTAAGACCAGATCTCCGGCAGCGCGCCCTGCCTGCCAGCGAGCGGATTGCCCGGCGCCGCCTTGCCCTCGGCGCTCAAGCGCAGGATCGACCCGTTGTGGCTGCCGAGGTTCTGGGCCTGGTCGCGCGCCAGCATGTTGCCGACGCGCTGGGGCGGATTGCCGCCGTCGCCAATGCTCATCAACAAGCTACCGTCCGCCATGAACGCGATGCGCGAGCCGAAGTGCTGGCCCCCCATCTTCGAAGGCGAGGCGCGGAACAGGGTTTTGATGCCGTGGACCTTCTTACCGTCAAACACACCCTGCACCAGGATGGTGCGATTCGCGTCAGTCGTGCCGTTCGCCATCGTCATGTAGACGCGCACATTGGCGCCCTTGTCCGCAGGATGCACGGCGATGTCGAGCAGGCCGCCCTGGCCGCTGGTCATCAGGGTCGGCAGCCCTGCCATCGGCACCGCCTGGACCTTGCCGCCGGCGACCAGGTGCAGCGTGCCTTCCTTGCCGGTGACGAGCATGCGCCCGTCCGGCAGCCAGGCCATGCCCCAGGCCTGGGGCAGCGCGCTGGTGACGGTCTCGGCACGCCAGCCCTTTGCTTCCTGGGGCGCGCCGGTCGCCTCCACCTGGGCCAGGACGGGCAGCGCCGCCCCCGAGATAACGAACGTAGCTGTGACGCGTCGGGCAAGTTGGCTGAGTTGCATGCAAATCTCCTCTAAAAGTTGTTAATCTTCCGTCATCGTGGCGCAAAAACCGCGCATCGACTGCAAAGATAATAAAATCGGGGTATCATCGTTGTTCCTGAACCTGCGTAAGGATGCTCTCAATGAACCAGCGACGCTCTTTCCTCAAAAGCTCTGCTGCACTCGCTTCCGTGATCAGCGTGCCCGGGCTGGCAAAAGCTGCCCAGCCTGCGCAAGGCGAACGTGTGCTGCGCCTGTACAACACACACACCGGCGAAAGCCTGAAGAGCGTTTTTTGGGCCGAGGGCCAGTTCATTCCAGACGCACTGCAAGACATCAACAAGCTGTTGCGCGACCACCGCAACAACAAGGTCGCACCAATCGATCCTAAACTGCTGGTGCTGCTGAACGAAGTCGGCAACAAGTTCGGCGATGCGCAGCTGCACATCATTTCGGGCTACCGCTCGCCGGAATCGAACGCCAAACTGGCTGCCAACGGCAACGGCGTGGCCAAGCACAGCATGCACATGGACGGCAAGGCCATCGACATCCGCATGCCGGGCAAGAGCCTCGTCCACGTGCACAAGGCGGCGATGGCGGCGCGCGGCGGCGGCGTCGGGTATTACGCCGACTCGCAGTTCGTGCACATGGACACCGGCCGGGTCCGCTACTGGTAACCGGCATGCGGTCGCTCGTGCGCTGCTCCAGTGACAGCTTCACCCGCGGGCTGATCCTTGCCTGCGCCATCGTTGCCGTCTCGACGGCCGCGACAGCGCAGCAATCCCCGCAATCTCCCGTCGCCACCGTCAACGTGACCAGCACACGTGATCCGGTCGACAAATCCTACCGCAAGATGATCCAGGGTATGGAACGCTTCGAGCGCGAGCGTGCCCTGGCGCCGGGCGCCAGCCTGCGTTTCCGCGTGCTGCCGCGCACCCCGGACGTCAGGATGGAAGGCATTACCCTGCGCGTGGCCGGGGACACGGTCACGCTGCCGGTGCCCGTCGCGCCCGACAACAGCTTCGTGCTGCCGCGCAATGAACAGGCGCTGCGCGAAGACGCGGCCGTGCTCGCGAACCGGAAAACCACCAGCATGACCTGGCGCGCCGCCATCAACACGCCTGGCTTGCCGCCCGGCACCCGACGCCTGGGCGACCTGCGCCTCGAATGCCGGGTCGGCGTGGAAGCCGGGCTGGTGTCGAACAGTTCGCCCCTGTTCGGCTGGATCTCGGATGTCCTTACCGGCGCCGACCAGGTCTGCAATAGCCCCAACGGCAATTACCTGTTCTTCGCCGAGCGCCCGATCTTTTCGGTGCGCCTGCGCTCTGGCAGCCGGGTCGAGGAACTGCCGTTCAAGATGCTCTACCACGGCGGCGAAAAAACCCCCGCCGACCTGCCCTTCTGCGATTGCCAGGTACTGCTCGACCGCACCTATTTCGCACCGATCTGGGATGCCAGCTGGCCCGACGATACGATCCTCGAGTTCGATTACATGACGGATGCGCCACCGGCGGCGGTACCAGCAGCCGCGCCCGCGCCGGAGGCGAGCCCATGAAGATGCCTGCCCTCCTTTTATCGGCCTTGCTCCTGGCCGGCTGCGCCACCGGTTCCGCCCCGCCCGGCACCCAGGTGCCGGGCGAACGGCTTGCCGCGACGATCGTACCCGGACGTACCACCAAGGCCGAGCTGCTGGCCGCCTTCGGCACCACCAAATCCGTGGTCTTCGACAGCGGCTTCGAGGTCTGGGTCTACCAGTCTCCCGCAGGCGGCGGCCGTTTTGCCGAGTACGTGATCCTGATCGATCCCCAGGGCGTCGTCAGCAGGACCCGCCAGCGTCCACCGGCCGCTCCATAATCATTTAATTGGCGCGGCGCTGTTGCGGTGCCGAAGCGTGCGCGGCCCGTACAGCATCACTGGCAGTATCGCCATGGGGAGTCTCGAATCCTGTGGAGGCCTGACATGCTGGTCGATCGCGCACGGATGTTATTGCTGTCGCTGCCGCTCCTGCTCCTGCTGCTGCTGGCCAGCTGCGGCGGCGGAGGCGGCAATCCCGGCACCATTACACCGCCGCCGGCGCCCCCGGGCGCCACCACCGGCGCCCTGCAAGTCGTCATCAATTCGCTTCCCCCCGGTACGAATGGCGCGGTGCGCGTCACCGGGCCGAGCAATTTCGCCCAGGATGTGACCGGCACCCAAATCCTGAACAAGCTCGCGCCCGGCTCCTACAGTGTCGCCGCTTCCAACGTCAGCGTCGGGAGCGTCATCTATACGCCCGCCCCGGGCACGCAGAGCGTCGTCGTCACCGCCGGCGCCACGGCCACGGCCACCGTCGCCTACGGGTCCCCGGCGCTGGCACTGGCCTTGCAGGACATCGGCCCCAGCTTCGCCAACCCGACTTTCGTCACCGCCCCGCCGGGCGACGACCGCCTGTTCGTGGTCGAGCGGCGCGGTGTGATTCGCGTCGTGCGCAACGGCGCCACGCTCACCCAGCCCTGGCTCGACATCAGCGCCAACGTCTTTGCCGGCGGGGAAGGCGGCCTGCTGTCGATGGCCTTCGACCCGAATTTCGCCGGCAACGGCTATTTTTATGTCTATTACACCGACCTCTCCCAGAACATCGTGGTCGAGCGCTACGGCTCGTCGCCGACGCCGAACCTGGCCGACCCGACCTCGGCGCTGACCATCCTGCGCATTCCCCACCCGCAGTTCCAGAACCATTTCGGCGGGCAGGTAGCCTTCGGGCCGGATGGCTTCCTGTACACCGCGACGGGCGACGGCGGCGGCGCCGGCGACCCGTTCGGCAACGCCCGGAACCCGGGTTCGCTGCTCGGCAAGATGCTGCGGGTGGACGTGCGGGGCGCCACCCTGGCCCAGCCATACACGATCCCGGCCGGCAATCCCTGGGTGAACCAGCCTGGCCGGCGCCCCGAAATCTGGGCCTGGGGCCTGCGCAACCCGTGGCGCTTCGCCTTCGACGGCGAACAGCTCTACACGGCCGACGTCGGCCAGGACGCGCGCGAGGAAGTGAACATCGCCACGCTCTCCCAGGGCGGCCTGAATTACGGCTGGGACATCATGGAAGGCACGGCCTGCCATGACGCGGCCACCTGCGACCGCACCGGCCTGACGCTGCCCGTGTTCGAGTACGAGCATGGCGCGAACGACGTCAACGGTTGTTCGATCACCGGCGGCTATGTGTACCGGGGAACGGCGATCCCTGAACTCACAGGACGCTATTTTTATTCCGATTTTTGCAGGGGCTATATCAAGAGCTTCTTCGCTACCGGTGCCGGCATCGCCGAACAGCGCGACTGGGGCTTGAACGGGGCCGGCCAGCTTGTTTCGTTCGGGCGCGACGGCGCGGGCGAACTGTATGTGGTCAGCGCGGGCGGCCGGGTCTTCCGCATCGTTCGGGGTCCGGGTTCGTAACCGGGGTAAAATCGGGGTATGGCCCGCTTACACCTCGACTTCCCCGAAGACCAGTACTACTATTCCACGCCGCTGACGGTGCGCGTGACCGACATCAACGCCGCGAATCACCTCGGCAACGACTCGATGATCTCGATGATCTCCGAGGCGCGCGCGCTTTTCCTGTTCGAGTTCGGCGTCGCCGAAACCGAGCGCGACGGCACCGGCATCATCGTCACCGACCTGGCGACCACCTACCGCGCCGAAGCGCACGCACGCGACGAGTTGCTGTTCGAAGTCGGCGTGATGGACTTCAACAAGTACGGCGGCGACATCACTTTCCGCATCACCCGCCCGCGCGACAAGGCCCTGGTCGCCATGGCCAAGTCCGGCTTCGTGTTCTACAACTACAAGACCAGCCAGGTCGTCGCCATGCCCGAGGACTTCCGCAACAAGTTCGAGCGCGTCAACTGGATTGACTGAGCTGGATCGACTGAACACCGGCACTCAAATTTAGCTGGAACTTTTGGGCCGGTTGGATGGAATATGGTTGAGATGACGACCATGACCATCACGCCGACCACGACCGACGACGAGCTGCTGCGACTGATGCGCGCCGGCGATGCGCGCGCCTTTGATCCGCGCAGCGGCGACTATGTGTACCGCCTCGAAGGCTTGAAGCGTGGCGAACCCGATGCCGCGCTGTTCACGGTGCCGTCGGACTACAAGGTGCATGAGGTCGGCGAAGTGCGGAACGAAGTGCGGCGGGAGCTGCGGCGCGAACTGCGCGTGCCGGGCAAAAAAGACGAGTAAAAAAGACCGGGCCGCCCTCAGGCGGCCCGCATCTTGTCCACGCATCTCGGTAACGCATCTCAGCGCCGCGCGGCGTGCTCGCGCGGGATGATCGCCGAATAAAACCAGTCATCGATCATGCGCTTCTCATGACGCAGCGAGTCGTTGTCGGTATACCGGCTGATGCGGTCCATGAAGGCCATGTCGCGCAACTGCACCTCGCCGCTGCGTAGCACCTGGCCGTCCTGCTCGATCGCGAAGCGCAGGTCGATGCGCGGCCAGTCGACGCCGTTGCTCCTGATGATGCGCAGGTCACGCGGCCCGCGGCCCGGATACTCGCGCCCGGCCAGGTCGACGTCCAGCACATCCACGCGCAGGTTCTGGCCCGGCGGCAACTGCGCACCCAGCTTGGCGAAGTGGCCGGTCAGGTCCTTCAGCACCGCTTCCCGCTCCCATGTCGCGAACGGCAAGTCCGAGAAACGCTCGGGCTGGACATAGTTCACGGTCACATCGGCCGACGCGGCGCCGGCCGCCAGTGCCAGCAGGCCGCTCACGGCCAGTTGTTGAATCACGTTCTTCATGGCGATTCCTTTCTTTCCATCTCTACGTTCAATATTCGTTCAACTTGTATGCGGTGAATATACGCGCGTTTATAACGTGCCGCCGTCTCCGCCAAGTAAATCCTGTATCGGTTTGTTAGTCCTCGCACAGCCGATCTCTGCCACGCGCCACAGAATGGTCCCAAGGAGGTGTCTCGTGCCAGAAGGTCCATCGCTTTTTATCCTGAAGGAAGAAACCGCCCGCTTTGTCGGCCAGCAGATCGTGGAAGCCGGCGGCAACACAAGCGCTATCGACCCAACGCGTTTGCTCGGACAGAGCATCGTGTCGCTACGCACCTGGGGGAAGCATTTCCTCATCGAATTGCCGAACATGGCGATCCGCATCCATTTCTTGCTGTTCGGCACTTACCGCGTGAACGAGCAGCGCGAGGGGAAGCCGCCACGCCTGTACCTGCGTACCGCGGAGGGTGAGGAGCTGAATTTCTATGCGTGCTCGGTGCGCGAGATCGAATGCGATCTCGACAGCGTGTACGACTGGAGCGCGGACGTCATGAACGAGGCCTGGGACCCGGCGCGCGCGCGCAAGAAACTGCGCGCCCAGCCCGACCTGCTGGCCTGCGACGCCCTGCTCGACCAAAACATCTTTTCGGGCGTCGGCAACATCATCAAGAACGAGGTGCTGTTCCGTATCCGTGTGCATCCAGCCTCGACAATGGGCTCACTCCCGGCGCCCAAGCTGCGCGCGCTGGTGCAAGAGGCCCGCCAGTACAGCTTCGATTTCCTGGAATGGAAAAGGCAGTATGTACTCAAGCAACATTGGCTGGCCCACGCGAAGAAGACCTGCCCGCGTTGCAATCTCCCTTTCACAAAAGCCCACCTGGGCCGCACCAACCGCCGCAGTTTCTTCTGCGGACGCTGCCAGAAGCGCTACGACTGAGGCGTCCGCCCAACACTTCGTTGATAGTTGCAAAACAAGTCGGACTGTTGCTTGTTGTTAATGAGTTTGAGCCGGTCTACAATGAATTTCCTAATGGAATCGTAGGAAAATTCCTATTTTCATTGCATTGTTTACTTCGTAACGCACCTTACGGTAACGGAAACGCCATGTCCTTCCTGTCCCCAGCCACGCCCAAGCTCGCTCCATGGAAAGTCCTCCTTGTCGACGACGAGCCGGACATCCACAACATCACGAAGCTGACGCTGAACCGCTTCCGCCTGGATGGCCGTGCGCTGACTTTCCTGCACGCTTACAGCGGCGCGGAGGCCAAGGAGATCCTGGCACGCGAGGGCGACATCGCGCTGGTGTTCCTCGACGTGGTGATGGAACGCGAAGACAGCGGCCTGGAAGTGGCGCGCTGGATGCGCCAGGAGCTGGGCAACGGCCTGACCCGCATCGTGCTGCGCACCGGGCAGCCGGGCCAGGCGCCGGAAGAGCGCGTGATCGTCGACTACGACATCAACGATTACAAGGAAAAGACCGAACTCGACCGTACCAAGCTGTTTACCACGACCTTCGCCGCGCTGCGCGCCTACCGCGACATCATGCAGCTCGAGGAAGCGCGCCGGGTGCAGCAGAACTACCGCGAGGGACTCGAGCGCGTGCTGGCCGCATCCTCGCACCTGTTCAAGCAGCGCAACCTGAAGGATTTCGCCAGCGGCCTGCTGCAACAGGTGGTTGCCCTGCTGCGCCTGGAGCAAAGCATGCTGCTGCGCCTGAAAGGCGCGAGCATGATCACCGGCGAGAGCCAGTACGAAGTGCTGGCCAACATCGGCGACTTCGGCAGCGAAGGCATCGAAGGTATCAACCCGGCCCTGCTGGCGCAGCTGGACGAGGCGCGCCATAACAGGATTTCAAAATTGTACGGCGACACCTACGTCGGCTATTTCCCGAACAACAGCGGCAAGGCCTCGCTGCTGGTATTGCAGGGCGTCGAGGAGATTTCCGACGTCGACGCGCAACTGCTGGAGGTGTTCTGCTCGGGCGTGGCAATTGCCTTCGATAACATCCTGCTGAACCAGGAAATCACCGACACCCAGGCCGAGCTGATCCTGCGCCTGGGCGACGTGGTCGAGTCGCGCTCGAACGAAGCGGGCAACCACGTGCGCCGCATGGCCCAGGTCTGCCACCTGCTGGCCGAGGCGGCGGGCATGCCGGAAGACGAAACGGCCACCCTCGTGCACGCGGCTCCCATGCACGACATCGGCAAGATCGCCACCCCCGACGCCGTGCTGCTGAAACCCGGCCGCCTGACGCCCGAGGAATGGGAAGTGATGAAGCAGCACCCGACGGTGGGCCTGCAAATCCTGGATGGCTCGAGCCGGCCGATCCTGAAGGCCGCCGCGGTGATCGCGCACCAGCACCACGAAAAATACGACGGCACCGGCTACCCGCAGGGCTTGAAGGGCGAAGCGATCCACCCGTATGCGCGCATCGTCGCCGTGGCGGACGTGTTCGACGCCCTGAGCCACGAGCGCTGCTACAAGAAAGCCTGGCCGGTGGAGCAGGTCACCGACTACATGCGCGAGATCGCCGGGCATCACCTCGACCCGCAGTACGTCGCATTGCTCATCAAGAACATGGACAAGGCGCTGGAGATCAACCGGCAGTGGCCGGATTGAACCTTATCGGGTGCTGATCGGCCGCCGTGCATGCCGCTGGCATGCGTTGACGCGACTTATGCGCCGCTACGCCGCGAGCTTCTCCCCGCGGCGGCTGCGTGGGAACGCCAACTCGTAGCGCAAGCCTTCGCCGGGCGCACTCTGCACTTTCACCGTGCCGCCCAGCGCCCCCGTCACCAGGTTGTACAGGATGTGCGCCCCCAGCCCGCTGCCGCCATTGCCGCGCTTGGTCGTGAAGAACGGGTCGAACAGTTTATCCAGCGTGTCCTGGTCCATGCCGGCGCCGTCGTCCGCATACGACAGCGACACCACGTCGTCGGCCACCCGGACCCGGATTGCAATGGTTCCCGCCTGCTCGTGCTCGAAGCCGTGCACCAGGGAGTTCATCACCATGTTGGTCACGATTTGCGACAGCGCGCCCGGATAACTTTCCATCTGTACGTCCGCCGCACAATCGACCTCGACCTTCACCGGCCGGCCTTTGAGTTTCGGTTGCAGCGACAGCAGCACTTCATTCAGGTAATGACACAGGTTGAAGCGGCGGATGTCGTCCGAGGACTGGTCGACCGCCACCTGCTTGAAGCTGCGCACCAGCGCGGCCGCGCGCTGGGTGTTGGTGGTCATGATACGCAGCGACTGGTCGACGATGTCGAGGAAAGAATCGAGGGAATCCTCGGTCATCTCGCCCGCGGCCAGCTCGACGCGGGTCAGGCGCAGTTCTTCCACCAAGTGGCTGGTTGCGGTCACGCAGATGCCCAGCGGGGTGTTGATCTCGTGCGCGACGCC
>JAQGLR010000463.1 GCA_028292765.1 Massilia sp.
GGACGGAGCGGCCGGCGCGGTGGCCGCCGCGCCGGCGCTCGCTTCCGTGATGATCGGACTCGGCGCGTCAGCGATCGCGCGCAGGTCGACGAACAAACCGGTGGCGCCGACCCCCATGCCGAGCAGGAACGTAACCAGCCATTTCATCGAAGTCTCCCTGATTGATCCACGAATTGAGCGATCAAATTACTGTTGCAGCACGACCTGGGTACCGGCCTTGAACAAACCGGACACTTCAGCCGCGCTCCAGTTGGTAAGACGGATGCAGCCGTGCGATTCGGTCTTGCCGATCATCTTCGGCACCGGGGTGCCGTGGATGCCGTAGTGCGGCTTGGATAAATCGATCCAGGCAACGCCCACCGGATTGTTCGGGCCCGGGGCGATTTTCGCCTTCTTGTCGCCCGGTTCGGCATCCCAGAACAGCTTCGGGTTGTAGTGGTAGGTCGGGTTCGCGTGCACCCCGTTGATTTTCCAGGTGCCGATCGGGAGTGGATCGTTCGCGCTGCCGGTCGAAGCAGGGTATTGCGCGATCAGGCGGTCGGACGCATCGAACAGCATCAGCACCTTGCGGCTGTCGCTGACCACGACCTTGGCTGCGGGCGGCAGCGCCGCGCCGCCGTGCACGCTTGGCACGACGATCTGCTCGCCGGCCCTGGAAAAATCCTTGCCCGGGTTCAGGCGCTGCAGCAGGGCAGGGCTGGCGTGGAATTTTTCACCGAGGCCCTCCAGGGCGTTGGCGTAGCCGAGTTTCTCCAGCTTGGCCTTCTCCATCATGTCTTCGGGAACCTCGTGGAAGGGGCCGGCGACGTCTTCGTCGGCGAGCACGTACTGGACCAGCGTGGCGGTCGTGTCCTGGTTCAGGGCGTTCCAGGTGGCGTCGTCGAGCTTGCCGCTGGCATCGAGATTGCGCGACTTCTGGAAGCCGGCCAGGGCCTGGCGCATGTTCGAGCCGTAGGCGCCATCGATTTCGCCCGGCGAGAAATGCAGGCGGTCGAGCAGTACCTGGGCACGCAGGTTGCGCTCGAATTCGGCGCGCTCGGCGGCGGCCGGATCGGCTGCATTTGCAAGCGCTGGCTGGCCCGGCTGTGCTGCAGCCTGGGGCGCGGCCTGGGCCGGCGCCTGGGCCAGGCGCTGGGCGGCGCCGGCCGGCATGATGGAGAGGGCGCCGGCGAGGGCGGCGAGGAAAAGTGGGGCGGCGATGTTTTTCATGTGATACCTACAATGCTGACTTAAGGAAAGTCCAGCCTAGGCTCGGCGACCTCATCGGTCTGTGCGGAAACGAACCCAGGCACAGGTCGCGCCGCCGGCGCTACAATCGGCGCATGACCACCGCCGCCACCGATCCAACGATTACGCTCCTGCCGCTCGGCTGCAGCTTCCCGGCCGGCGGCGCGACGGTGCTGGCGGCGCTCGAGGCCGCCGGCTTCACGCTGCCCAACTCCTGCCGCAACGGCACCTGCCGCACCTGCCTGTGCCGGCTGGAGAGCGGCGGCGTGCGCTACCTCGTCGAGTGGCCGGGCCTGTCGATCGAGGAAAAGCGCGAACACTACCTGCTGCCCTGTGTCGCAGTGCCAACGACGGACGTGGTGGTCAGCGCGCCGCTGGCGCGGCGGGCCTGACCGCCTCCGGCCGTGGCTGCGGCTGCGGCTGCGTCGAGGCCAGCGCACGTTCGATCGCAGCCAGTACCAGGGGCCAGGACGCCGAACTGGCCGCCACCTCGTCGTAATGGCTCGCGCCCGGCAGGATGACCACCTCCGCCCTGTCGCCGGCGGCCAGCGCGTGCGCCGCATAGTCGTGCGCCACGCGCGGCGGCGAAATCGTGTCGAGTTCGCCTGTTACCAGGATCGTGTGGCTGCCATTCGGCAGCAGCTCGGCGGCATTCGTGTCGGCGTAGACGTCCGGCCGCGCGCGGCTCGGCTGCCCGGCAAGCTCCGGCGTGTCGCGCCCGCAGTTCGCCTTGATGAGTTCGCGTTCGCGGCGCAGGTCGGCAAGGCCCCCGAGGCTGACCACCGCGCGTACCGGCAACATGCTGGCGCGGTGCAGGGGGCTGCTGGCCGGAATGCGGCTGCGGCCGGCGATCCACTGCACCAGCTGGCCGCCGGCCGAATGCCCGACCGCCACCACGCGGCTCAAGTCGAGCCGCTTGCCCCCGGCCCGGGCCGCCAGGGTATCGAGGGCCGCATGCATGTCCTGGTACATGCCCGGATAGCCGCCGCCCGCTTCGTCCACGCGGCGGTATTCGACATTCCAGACGGCGATGCCGCGCTCGCGCAGCGCCCCGGCCATGTTGCGCAGCTGGGTGATGCCGCCGAACTTCGCCGTCCAGCAGCCGCCATGCACCAGCACCGCGACCGGGAACGGTCCGGCGCCATCGGGCACGAACAGTTCGGCGTATTGCGACGCGGCTGGTCCGTAGGCGATGCGCTCGGCTGGGGCGGGACCGGTCAGGGTCATGTAGTCGGCAAGTTTCATGGGTGCGGAGGAGGCAAGGGAAGGGATCAGGCCGGAGAGTAGGGCAAAAAGCAGGGCGGCGAGCAGGAATGGGCGGGTTTTCATGGGGTGCCAGGGAGCCGAAAGCTTGAACTATACGCAAGTTTACCCGAGGCGCACGATTGAAAACCCTTCCGGTTCTTCCAT
The DNA here is from genome assembly GCA_028292765.1 of Massilia sp. Classification (GTDB taxonomy): domain Bacteria; phylum Pseudomonadota; class Gammaproteobacteria; order Burkholderiales; family Burkholderiaceae_D; genus Telluria. The sequence continues at coordinate 2,638 of JAQGLR010000463.1, forward strand.
GCTAGGCTTCACAAAACGTCAATATTTTTAACAACCGCGGGAGGAATCACCATGACCGAATCGAAAACCAACGACGCCGAAGGCAAGCAAACCGGCAACCTGTCGGAAGAAGAGATGGCGAAGCAACGCGCCGGTGACGAACACAAGAGCAGCCATGACGAGAAGTCGCGCATTCGTGCCGGCACCGGCGAGGGTGCGGGCGGCGGCGCCAAGCAGAAGCAGGGCCACTAAGGCGTGGCTGAATAAATTCGCCTGACCCTGGAGCCGCTCTCGTGGCGCCCTCGCGGCCGACAGTGCGCGGCGGTCTTTACCTGGGCGGTGCGGTCCTCCCGGCCGTACCGCCCTTCTGCCTTACAATTTGGAGAAAGATTGATGATGGATACGATCGAGCCGCATGAGGGCGAACGCGCAAGCGCGCTGCATGCCCATTCGACGCCGGAGCCCGAACCTTTTCCAACTCCGCCAACCATTCCTGTGCCAGACGACGTGCCCGATCCGGCACATGCTCCGGTCGAAGAACCGACGATCCCCGAGCCGCCTATCCGGGCGAACCAGGACGCAGCGCCGGCATCGCCGGCTGCGCCAGGCAGGCCGATGTCGGCAGCCTGCCAACTCGCTGCTGCCCACTGAGGCATCGAAGCTGCCGCACCAGGCGACAGCTTCACGTGCCTCACTGTTTCGGCTGCCCCGCGTCGTTCCGCTTGCTGTTGTCGCGCTCGCTACCAGGCTGGAGCGGCGGGATCTCCTTGATCATCTCTTCGGTTTCCTGCTGGGCCGGCGTTTTTTCGCCGCTGCCGATATCGCCTTCGTCCATGAAGGCGCGGCCGGATGCGGCGGGGTCGGTAGGGTGTTTCGATTGGGTCATGGTGCACTCCAGGGGCTGGTCAATGTTGGAACAATCCTAACAGCCGCCTTGCGCCACCGGCGCGCAGTACGCAGGTGTTGTATTGTTGCCTAATTACACACAAAGTTACAATAATGTTCGATGCCGAACACTCCTGGTTTGTGATTTTTTTTATAATATCTGTCAATGGTCTTATCGAAACGATGACGGAGAAAAAGATGGGCAATTCGCTGCATGACAAAATTTACCTGGGCCGGAGCACCGGCTTTGCTTCGCGCCGCTTCCAGGGCGTGCTCGCCGTCAGCGGCATCCTGGTCGCCGGCCTGGTCTGGATCGCCCTGCGCGCATTGCGCTAAGACGTTTTAGGTTGCCGCCACGCCTTGCGCCGGTTACCATGACCGCCGCAAACGAACCAGAAAGCGGCAATGAAGAACGAAAAACTGACGACAGACGAATACAACGCGCTCGAGTTCATCCGGCGCGGTGCGCGCACCGACCGGGTCAATGCCTGCGTCGGACGCAATGCCAAGCGCCTGTCGGGCCTGAAGATGATTTCCTACGCCCGCGACGGGCGGGTCGACCTGACGGAAAAAGGCCAGCAGGTCCTGTTCCTGCGCGCCTGCATCGAAGCGCTGACGGCGCTCGAGGCCGACCCGGCGACAACCGTGCCGGGCGACGTCGCCCAGTTCCTGATCCGCAAATCGCACATTGCGCAGCGCGAGGACGGCAGCTTCGAGGTAACGGCCAGGGGCCTGGAGTCGCTTGCCGACATCCGGGCCCAGGAACCGCGCAAGTAATGTGCTTTTTTGCCGGCGCTTAATAGCGCCGGCGGCGCTGCGGGTAGACGAGCGTTCGCACGGCGATCTCGGCCGGGACGTTCATTGCCGCGAGAAACTCCGCTGCGCGCTGCAGGCCCAGCGTGGGGACCGAGGCCACCGCCTGGTTGACCAGGTCGCGCGTGCGCAGGTCGGTCCTGACCACGCGGGCCTGCGCCGCCTGCGCCGCCTGCGCCGGGCGTGCTTGTACTTCTTCCATCATCGATTCCTGAGATTGCAATAGAGACACGACTATTGTAGAGCAACGATGTGGAAATTACTATGATTCAATGCTCATTGAGCTCGACCCCGCTTCAGGCGCCGGCCGCTTCGGCCTCCACCAGCGGCGCCGGGCTCTCCTCGAGCGTCAAGCCACGGCCCTCGCGCAGCAATTGCTCGAACTCGGCGCCAGCCAACGGCGGGCTGAAGTAATAGCCCTGCATCTCGTCGCAGCCGTGGCGCCGCAGGTAGTCGAGCTGTTCCGCCGTTTCCACGCCTTCCGCGATCACCGCCAGCTTCAGGTTGTGCGCCAGCGCGATGATCGAGGTGACGATGGCTTCGTCGTTGGCGTCGCGCGTGATGTCGGCCACGAAGGAGCGGTCGATCTTCAGCACGTCGATCGGGAAACGCGACAGGTAGGACAGGCTCGAGTAGCCGGTGCCGAAGTCGTCGATCGACAGGTTCACGCCGAGCGCCTTCATGCGGTGCAGCAGGTCGACGGCCGGCGTGATGTCGCTCATGAACAGGCTCTCGGTCAGTTCGATCTCGAGGTATTTCGGCTCCATCCCGGTGTCAAGGAGCACCGCTTCCAGTCCTTCGAGCAGGTCGGGCGCACCGAACTGGCGGGCCGACAGGTTGACCGCCACGCGCAGCTTGTCGAAGCCGGCGTCCTGCCAGGCCTTGTTCTGGGCGCAGGCGGTGCGCATGACCCAGGCGCCGATTGGCACGATCAGGCCGGTTTCCTCGGCAATGCTGATGAAGCGGCCAGGCGGCACCATGCCCAGTTCCGGATGCTGCCAGCGCAGCAGCGCTTCCATGCCGACGATCTTGCCGCTCTTGATGTCCAGCTGCGGCTGGTAATACAGCACGAATTCGTCGCGCTCGAGGGCGTTGCGCAGCGCGCCTTCGATACGCACCCGCTCCAGCGATTCCTCGTTCATCGCCGGCGTATAGAACTGGAAGTTGTTGCGCCCCAGTTTTTTCGCGCGGTACATCGCAATGTCGGCGTGCTCGATCAGGACGTCGGCGTCGGTCGCTTCGCTCGGATAAACCGCGACGCCAATGCTGCAGGTGACGAAAAATTCCTTGGTGCCGAGCATGACCGGCTGGGCGACCGCGGCCATCACGCGTTCGACGATCTCCGGCGTGAGTTCTTGTTCGCCCTGTTCCGACACGATCACGACGAATTCGTCGCCCGACAGGCGCGCCACCGTGTCCAGGTCGCGCAGGGCCGAGCGCAGGCGCGCCGCCACCGTCATCAGGAGCACGTCGCCGGCCTTGTGGCCCATGCTGTCGTTGACGAACTTGAAGCGGTCGAGGTCGATCAGCATCACCCACACCGGATTGCCGCTGCGATTGGCGTACGCCACCGCCTGGCCGAGGCGGTCCTGCAGCAGCGAGCGGTTCGGCAGGCCGGTCAGCACGTCGTGCTGGGCCACGTGGTGCACGCGCTGCTCGGTCAGTTTGCGTTCGGTGATGTCGCTGCCGGTGCCGCGGTAGCCGGTGAAATCGCCGTGTTGGTCGAACACGGGCTGGCCATTGACGCAGAACCAGCGGGTCTGGCCCTGGTCGTCGACCACCTGGTATTCGAAATCGTTGAAGGGAAGGTAGCCCTTGACCCGGGCGATGTGCTGGCGCCCGGCCTCGCTGGCGCTGAGCGAGGCGACGTATTCCCAGCGTGTCTTGCCGAGCACGTGTTCGACCAGCACGCCGGCCTTTTCCGAAAAGCCGCCGGTGACCATCGTGAAGCGCAGCTGCGCGTCCTGCTCCCAGTACCAGTCCGACGACATCGACACCAGCTGGCGGAAGCGCTGTTCGCTCTGCTGCAAGGCTTTTTCCGTGCGCTCGCGCGCGACCATGTCGTCGACCAGGCGCCGGTTGGTGCGCTTCAGGTCGGCGGTGCGGGAGCGCACCAGTTGCTGGACGCGGCGGGTGCGTTCGCCCGAGTTTTGCACCCAGGCCGCCGTCAGCAGGCTGACCAGGATGCCGCCGGCGAGGGTCGCCAGCGAGGCCAGGTGGTCGGCCGCGAACGGGCGCGGCGTGGCGGCGACCTCGACCAGCCAGGGGCTGCCGGCCACGTCCAGGGTGCGGGTCGTGCGGCTGGCGTGCTGCGGGGCGATCCAGCTCGTGAGCGGGTCGCGCGTGGGCATGGCGCCGTCGCGGCTGGTCGTGAAGACCAGGTCGGCCGGCAGGGTGCCGGCGCCCGCATACACCGACATCACGACCCGCTCGTCGCCCAGCAGGCCGGCCCCGGCCAGGGCCTTCTGCACCAGCTCGCGTGCGCGCACGACCACCGCGGTGTCCCCGACCAGGGCGCCGTCGCGGCCATACACCGGCAGCACGATCTGGAAACTCGGCTGCGGATACGCGTCCTGCACCAGCGGGAACAGCGGGGTGGCCGCGGCGCGGCCTTCCGCCTGGGCCCGCGCCAGCGCGACGTTGATCAGCGCACGCGTGGACGAGTCGAAGCCGAAGGCCGCTTCGTTGCCGGCCATCGGTTCCAGGTAGTGCACGACGTTGTAGGTGGGGCGGCGCGCGGCCGGAACCTGGCGCCCGCCCCGTTCCTCGCGGATCACGGTGCCGGGAACCACGGCCTGCAGCTCGGACTCCACCGCCGCGCGCTCGGCGTCGGCGACCAGGCGGTGGTAATTGAATGCCTTGATGAACGGATGGCGCTGCAGGAGCGGCGCCGCGAAATCGTGGAACTGGGCGCGCGTGACCGGCGTGCCCAGGGCGAACAGGCGATTGGTCATCGTGATCACCTCGACCGCGTCGTGCAGGCCCTGGCGCACCGAGGCCACGCGCTGGTCGGCGCGCTGGGCGAACGACAAGGCGAGGTTGTCGTATTCAAGGTGGATTACCCCCAGGAACAGCGCGACGGATGCAGCCAGGCCGGCCCCGAAAGTGAGGGCGGCCGCGCGGGTCGGGGAAAACGGGAGGCGACGCAACATGATCCGTTCCTGAGTTATTTGCCTACAGATTTGCCTGCAGGCATTAAACGAGCAAGTTTGTCATAGGTTCCACCGTTTTCGCAAACTATTGTCGTGCCGTCGCGCGCGCATGCACGCCTCTGTCGCCGCGATCAGACAGGACGCCGTGCCAGCCAGGCAACCAGGGCGCGCGCAAGCAGACGGTTCAGGAAGGGAAAACGCAGGCCGCGGTGGCGCATGAGGTATCCGCGCAGGCGTTGCCGCAGGCGCGCGGGGTGCGGATGCCCGTGTTCCTGCGGGTGGCCACGCGGCGGCGCCTTGATGCCGAACAGCAGGTGGTTGTTGCCCGCGATCCCGTGGAAATCGCAGGCGCGGCCGCCGAACGCCTGCCGCAGCCGCGCCACCAGCGTGTCATGCAGGGGATCGTAGGCGAGGATGTTCGCCACCAGCACGCCGCCGGTTCGCAAGGCGCGCCGGCAGTCGGTATAGAACTGCGCGCTGCCGAGTGCCTCGGGCATGCCGGCGGCGTCGAAGCCGTCGACCAGGATGACGTCGACACTGGCGGGCGCGCCGCGGATGTAGTCGGCGGCGTCGGTGTGGACGATGCGCAGGCGCGCGTCGTCGGACGGCACGCAGAACTGATTGCGCAGGGCGATCACCTCGGCGCTGATTTCAAGCACGGTGATGCGCGCACGGGGGAAGTGGCGGTAGCAGAACTTGGCCAGCGAGCCGCCGCCCAGGCCGACCATCAGGATATGGCGCGGCGCTGGCGCGAACAGGGCGAAGCACATCATCGCGCGCGCGTAGTCGAGCACCAGCGCGTCGGGATGCGAGAGCAGCATCTCGCTCTGGATGTCGCCGTCCTGGAATTCGAGCGTGCGCCGGTTGCCGCGCGTGCGTACCAGCAGCGCGGGGCGACAGGATTCCGTGGGCTCGGATCGGGGTGGCATGACACCAGTATAGCGATGAGCGTCACGCTATGCGGTAGCGCCTTGCTCAAGCTTGTTCAACCTTGTCCACAGGCATGAAACTCTGCTAAGCTGGCCCTTGCCGCCACAGGGAGTGCTTCATGTTCCTCGATCACCCATCGATCACCGCCACCGACAGCCAGAGCGAGCCCGAACGCATCGAGCGGCTCAACCGCGTCTACGGTTACGCGCTGGC
>JAQGLR010000509.1 GCA_028292765.1 Massilia sp.
GCCGCGCCGCGGGAAGCGCCGGCGACGACCTGATCGGACGCCTGCTGCGCGCCGGGCACGAGGGCCGCATGCTCGACGACCACGAGGTGACCACCTTCGTGCGCTCCCTGCTGCCGGCCTCCGGCGAGACCACCACCCGTACTTTCAGTTCGGTGATGGTGCTGCTGCTGACCACGCCCGGCCTGCTGGAGCGCGTGCGGACGGACCGCGCCCTGGTGCCGAAGCTGATCGACGAAGCCGTACGCTTCGAACCGGTGGCGACCTTCAAGGTCCGCGAAACGGCGAAAGAGGTGCAGTTCCACGGCGTGACGATCCCCAAGGGCTCGTTCATCCAGTGCATGGTGGCCTCGGCCAACCGTGACGAAGAAGTATTCGAGCATCCGGACGTCTTCGATATCGACCGGCGCGTCAAGCCGTCGTTCGGCTTCGGCTTTGGGCCGCACATGTGCATCGGCCAGTTCGTCGCCAAGATGGAACTCAATTGCGCCGTCAACGCGCTGCTCGACCTGTTCCCAAACCTGCGGCTGGACCCAACCATGCCTGCGCCGGTCATCGAAGGCGCCCAACTGCGCGGCGCCGCCCATGTCCACGTTCTATGGAATTGAGCCGATGAAGACTTTCAAGACGATTCCGCAGCGGGCCGATTTCGATTACCAGTGCCTCGTCGGACCGCAGCAGGTAACGGGCGCCGGCCTGGCCGACCTGCGCGACCACTTTGGACTGAAGCTGACCAAGCACATGCCGTTTGGCTGCGTGCGCGACCTGGAGGGCGAGCTCTACGCCTTTGTCCGCGCCCTGAATGCGCCGGGCAGCAGCCCGAATCCGACCAGGTTCGTTTACCAGTCGACGCGGGTCGGCGATGGACGCCATATCCGTATCGACAAGGAAAAAAGCGGGGCACAGGCACTGACGATGTTTCCGCAGCGTTGGCTCGACAATGACACGGCCGGCTGGTCCAGCCAGGAAGGCGAGGCCGGCAAGCCCTGGCGGCTGACCGCCTCCGGTTCGCAGTTCAGCTGGAAGGAGGACGGTTTATTCGACCTCGCCGGCACGCTGCTCGGCCATGGCATGCAGTGGTATTTGCCGGGCCGTGACTGGGGGACTTTTTACGTGTCGCAGCTGTACGATGTGACCGGCACCTGCGAAGGCCGCGCCGTGAAGGGCATCATCACCCTCGACCAGGCCTGGATGGCGGACGGCGGGGCGATCCATTTCCAGAAGGACCTGGTGGTGAACAACAAGATGCACGTCATCTGGTGGACCTTCGCCACGGTGTACACCGATGGCAGCTGGGACAGCGGGTCGTTCATGGTCGGGCACGGCAATCTAGGCTACGCCATCTTCCAGAACGAAAAGGGTGAAATACGTTGCACCACCGAGATCGAAGGGCAGGTGGTGCACAAGCCGGACTCCTACTTCGTCGACAGCGCGCACATCGTCCTCGACGGTTGCGAACACTGGGAATTTGTGCCTGACCCGAAAGGCGAAATGGTCGATTTCGTTGGCGGCTTCCCGATCACCGCACAGCAGGAAGGGCGCTGGCGTCGCGTGGGCGATACGCGCGAGCCCGACCGCTCGCTCGGCTGGGGCGAAACCGACCGGCGCAACGGCAGCGCGCGTGACGTGCACGGCGCCGACCTGCAGGCCACCGCAACGAGCACCGGGGGAGAAACCCCATGAGCATGGACCCAGACACGATTCGACGCTTCGTCCATGCCCAGGTAGCATGCTGGAACGCTGGCGACAAGGCAGGCTTCCTGGCGGCCTACCTGGAAGCTGCCCCTGGCGGGCTGACGATCGAATACGTCGGCGGCCCTCCCTCCGATGGATGGCCGGTGCTGGAGGCGATGTGGGAAAAGCAGAATGCGGCGATCACGATCGACGAAGTCGCGGCCCTCGTTAACGGCAATGAAGCGGCCTGCCACAACCGGAACAAGGTCAAGGGCACCGAGCGCGTTATCGAGACCATCGAACTGTATCGGTTCGACGAAGGTGGAAAGTTGCTCGTGCGCTACTTCGTCGGGCAGCCCTGAGGAACGAACAGATACGGTCGACATTTTCCAAGAATCACATTATATTGAACATAAGACGAAATACTGTTCAATAAATCGTGGCCGTGCCGGATCGTGTAAAACGGCGCGGCGAAGGAGACATGGATGACCGGACATCAAGAATGTCAAGGCGGGTGGCGAGCATGACGCGGCTGCCGGCTGTTCCTCTGGCGCAGCTCCCGCCGTCGCTTGCCGACGCGGTCGAACGGGGGAGGGCGTCAAGGATGCTCAGTTCGGCGCTACCGGTCCAGGTGTGGGCCCACCGTCCGGAAGTGGCCGAAGGCTGGCTCGCCGCGCTTGAAGCGATGCATCTGCGCGGCTTGCTCCCGGGCCGGCTCAAGGAACTGGTGCGCTTGAAGATCGCTTCCATCACAAGGTGCAAGGCTTGCCAGCTCGGCCGCAAGGACGACTCGGTGAGCGAGGACGACATCGCCTGCCTGGCGTACGACGATCCCCGTTTCGGCCCGGCGGAGCAGGCGGCGCTGCATTACGCCACGCTGTTTGCTGCCGACTACATGTCCATCGATGACGCCATGTTCGATACGCTCAAGCGGCACTTCACCATACCCGAAATCGTCGAACTGAATATGTTTTGCGCATTGATGCTCGCGGGTGGACGCATGACCTACGTACAACAGGCCTATGAGGCGGATCGATAGTGCAGAAGCCGATCGCCCGGAATATTCGCGTCGGTACAGGGCATGCACCTGGATAGCAGGGCAGCGCCGGCATGCAGGGTGCATGGCGCGCTCGTGGCGATGGTCGCGTGCCAGGTCGGCCTGCACGCCTGCGCCCAGGGAGTGCGACTCGCGGCGCCCCTGGGCGTGCTGGCAACGGGCAGGTCAGCCTGGTCGGTTGGCCTCGTGATGGCCATGTTCGCCGTGTTTCCGGCTTTGCTGGCCTTGCCGGCTGGGCGCCTGGCGGACCGGCGTGGTTACCACCTGCCGGTGCGCCTCGCCGCCTGTTGCGCACTTGCCGGGACCTTGCTCGCGGCTGTAACACAGAACATGTTCACGCTGTGCGCCGCCGCCGCGCTGACCGGCGCCGGTTCCGGCTTCGGCATGATCGCGATCGGGCGCAGTGCCGGCCGGCTCGCTTCCAACGACGGCGAGCGCCTGCGGGTATTCAGTGCGATTGCGCTGGCGCCGGCCGTCGCCGGACTGTTCGGCCCAATGCTCGCGGGCGTGCTGATCGACCTTGCCGGTTTCTCGTGGGCCTTCCTTGCGCTGGCGCTGCTGCCTGCCGCAACCCTGCTTGCGGCGCAGGCGGTACCAGCCGAACCGCCACGCCCGGCGCCATCGCCCACGGCGCGGCCCGCCTCGGCCTGGGGACTGTTGCGACTGGCGCCATTTCGCCGCCTGCTGTTCGTCAGCTGGCTGGTGTCGGTCAGCTGGGACGTGCATGGCTTCGGGCTGCCCCTGCTCGGCGTCGAGCGCGGCCTCTCCGCCTCTGCACTGGGCGGCGTCCTCGCCGCCTATGCCGTGGCCTCGATGTCGGTGCGCCTGCTGATGCCGCTGGTTGCAGCTCGGCTGGCACGGCGCACGCTGCTGGCAGGAGCGATGCTGCTCGCCTGTGCGGTATTCGCCGCCTATCCGCTGCTGCGCAGCGCCTGGGCCATGGCGGCTTGCGCGGCCGGCCTCGGGATCGCGCTGGGCATGGTGCAGCCCGCGATCATGGCAACCCTGCACGACGTCACCCCGCCCGAGCGGCACGGCGAAGCGCTGGCGCTGCGTTCGATGGCGATCCATGCCTCGATGGCGGCGATGCCACTGTTGTTCGGCGTGCTCGGCACGGCCGCCGGCGCCACTGCGCTGTTCTGGCTGATGTCCGCCGCGCTCGGCGCTGGCAGCTTGCAGGCCGGTCGCCTGCGCCCGCGTGCCGACCGATGATCCCGTAGGCGTACGCGTATTACTTGGCAATCCCTCGGAAATGGAGCACTATCTGCAAAAGTGTTCAACTAAAGGCCCGCGCATCGCCAGGGCCACATAACCGGAGGATGACAGCATGATTGACAGCACGAACAACAGGAAGGAAGTGAGTCTCGAGAGCGCCTATTCGGGCGTGGCGGACAATTACCGTGGCGAGAATGTCGACCTGCACGCGGTCTACCGCGACATGCGGAAGAATTCGCCGATCATCGCCGAGAACTTCATGGGCAAGCTCGGTGTGCCGAGTATCGCCGGCCTCGACGCGAACCGGCCGACCTTTACCGTCTTCAAGTACAAGGAAACCATGGCGGTGCTGCGCGACGCCACCAATTACACCAGCGGCTTCATTGCCGAAGGCCTGGGCTCCTTTTTCGATGGCCTGATCCTGACCGGCATGGATGGCGACGCGCACAAGAAGGCGCGGGCGCTGCTGCAGCCGATCTTCATGCCGGATGTCGTCAACAGCTGGCGCGACTCGAAGATGGATCCGATCCTGCGTAATGAGTTCCTGGCGACGCTGGTGCCGAAGAAGAAGGCCGACCTGATGGAATTCGGCCTGTACTTCCCGATCCGGCTGATCTACGCCCTGATCGGCTTCCCGGGCAGCGAGCCCGAAAAGATCAAGCAGTACGCGGCCTGGGCGCTGGCGATCCTGGCCGGTCCCCAGGTGGACGCGGAGAAGGCCGCGCTGGCCCGCAAGGCCGCCATGGAGGCGGCCAAGTCGCTGTACGACGCGACCCACGAAGCGGTTATCGAGGTGCGCAGGAACGGCGCCCAGGGCGACGACCTGATCAGCCGTCTGATCCGTGCCGAGAGCGACGGCCGCAAATTCGACGACCACGAAGTGACGACCTTCGTGCGCTCCCTGCTGCCGGCGGCGGCGGAAACCACCACGCGCACCTTCGGCACCCTGATGACGCTTCTGCTGGAGCGCCCGGCGCTGCTCGAGCGCGTCCGCAAGGACCGCAGCCTGGTTCCGAAGGCGATCGACGAGGCGATCCGCTTCGAGCCGGTCGCCACCTTCAAGGTGCGTCAGGCCGCGCAGGACCTGGAGCTGGCGGGCGTGGCAATCCCGAAAGGGGCCATGGTCCAGTGCATCGTCAGTTCCGCCAACCGCGACGAGGAAGCGTTCGAGAACAGCGAGGAATTCGACATCGACCGCAAGATCAAGCCATCGTTCGGCTTCGGTTTCGGTCCGCACATGTGCATCGGCCAGTTCATCGCCAAGACCGAACTGCAGGTGGCGGTGAACGCCATCCTCGACCTGATGCCGAACCTGCGCCTCGACCCGAATATGCCTGCCCCGCTCATTACCGGCGCCCAGTTGCGCGGGCCGAAGCACGTGCACGTGCTCTGGGACTGACTCTTTCGAATTTTTATGAACAGAAAACGATAAAGTGTTTAGTTAATTTCGATTTCTGTTCTAGAATTGAAGCCAGAACAAAACCATTCGCTGGTTGTACGTATCACATTCTCGGAGACAACGATGAAATATGAAGACCTGATCCTGGTCAGCGTGGACGACCACGTGATCGAGCCGCGCGGTGCTTTCGACCGCCACATGCCTGCCAAATTCAAGGGCCGCCAGCCGAAAGTCGAGTCCATCAAGGGGCGCGACGTCTGGGTGTTCGAAGACCGCGCTACCGGCTACATGGGACTCAATTCGGTGGTCGGCCGGCCGAAGGACGAATACGGCATGGAGCCGCTGTCCTACGAGCAGATGCGCCGCGGCACCTGGGACGTCAAGGCGCGCGTCGACGACATGAACGCCAACGGCGTGCTCGGTTCGCTCTGCTTCCCGACTTTCCCGGGCTTCGCCGGCCAGCGCTTCCAGGTGATGAACGACCGCGAGGTAAGCCTGGCCGCGATCCAGGCCTACAACGACTGGCACCTGCACGACTGGTGCAACGC
>JAQGLR010000517.1 GCA_028292765.1 Massilia sp.
TTGAAATAGGTGAAGTTGGAAAACAGGTCCAGCTTGTTGTGGATGAGGTAGGCATTGATCGCATCCGAGCTCGCCGCATCGGACCTGCGCCATCCGCCCGACAGGCTGTAGCGATGCGACTGCCCGCCGTCGGTCGGGTCCACCGCGTCGAAACGGGACAGCGTTCCGTTGTCGACCGCGCGCCGCGGAATCTGGTCGGTGGCGTTCCACTTGGCGCGGTAAGCCATCGCCGCAACGTTGAAGCCGTTGGCGGCGGTGCCCTGCGAATAGCGCAGCACGCCGTTGAATTTGCGGTAGTCGTCGGGATGGGTGAACGGGCCGTCGTTATGGAACAGTTCAAGCGCATAGAGCAGGTTGCCGCCGCCGAGCCTCGGCGAATCGGCGAGCAGGGTGCGCAGATAACCGTTCTGGCCGATGCCGATGCTGGCGATGCCCTGTTCCAGCCGGTCGGCATAGACGACGTTCGCCGCGCCGGCCGAGGCGAAATCGCCTTCCGACGCGTAGTACGGGCCTTTGCGGTATTCGAGGCGGGTCGCCAGCTCGGGAATCAGGAAGTTGAGGTCGGTCCATCCCTGGCCGTGCCCGTGGCTGCGCTGATTCACCAGCATGCCGTCCACCGTCGTGCGCAGGTCGGTGCCGTGGTCCAGATTGAATCCGCGCAGGTAGAACTGGTTGGCCTTGCCTTCGCCGCTGTGCTGGCTGGCGATCAGGCCCGGCATCGCTTCCAGCATCTCGCCGGGGCGGTAGACCGTGCGCGCGGCGAGCTCTTTTTGCCCGACGCTGCCGGCGCCAGCCGAATCGGCCAGGCCGAGCTGGCTCAGGCGCGAGCCTTCGACCAGCACGCGCTGCAGCACGAGGTCGTCGGCGGAAGCAGTAGAACAGGCAAACAGCGCAGCCAGCGCGCAGGGCAGGGGGCGAAGCAGGAACATGATCGAATCACACATCTAAAGCTATCAGCGCGCCGGCTGTTCGGCGTTGTTACGGTCGAAGGTCAAGGTGCGCACGGCCTTGCCGTCGTTCAGGTTGACGGTGTTGACCTGGTCCGGCAGGAAGTCGACCAGCACCTTGTTGTGGACGGCGCCCACCTTCCACACAGGCGTCTGCTCGACCTCCTGGTAGATCGTCACATTGGTCGGGTCGATCGCCACGCCCACCCAGCGGGTTTTCAAGGGCGCCTTGTCCTGGCCCTGCAGCGAGAAGCGCGGTTCGACATACTTGCGCAGCACCTCCTGGTCCTCGGGGTCGGCCAGGTCGAACTGGCGCCCGTACAGGTTGGCCAGCAGCGCCTCGATGTCGTGCGCCATGTAGGTGTGCACGATCTCGGTGCTGCCGGTACGCGCGTTGAACGAGATGTCGGCGATGCCCGCATGGAAGCGGTGCGCCGACACCACCGTGCTCGCACACAGCAGCGCGGCGGCGGCCAGCGCCTTGAAGGACAGCTTCATTGGGCCGCCTTCAGGTCCGTCTTCACCTCGGGCTTCGCTTCAGTCTTCTTCAGCGGCGCATGGAAGTCCTTCATCATGTCGTTGCCCGGCGGCGTGGTCTTGAACAGTTCCAGGCGCGACGGGGTCAGCTTGCGCGGCCAGGCGTTGTTGTCGACGTTGATGTCGGCGGTCTCCCAGAACGGGTCCTGGGCCAGGCCGACCATCGGCTCGTCGGTCACGATCAGCTTGGTGATCTTCTTCGGCGAGTAGCGCCACACTTCGGCCGGGATACGCTCGACATACTTCTTGCCGCTCTGGAGCTGCACTTCCAGCACCAGCGGCGTCACCAGCCCGCCGACGTTCGTGAAGTCGACCAGGTACAGGTGCTTGCCGGAGGCGAGCAGCGCCTTTTCCCAGTCTTCGAGCTTTTCCTGCGACTCGTTGAACTTGTTGCGGTCGGCGTTCGTCACGGTAAATTCGTCGTGCTCGTTGTAGAAATCCTTCAGCTCGGGATGCGCGTCGACGCGGCGCGGCATGCCCTTGTTGCGCTGGTCGGTCAGGGAAAGCGGCTCCGCCTGTTTCAGCTTGCGGCGCCATGCCTTTTCGATTTCCGGATCCTGGGAACTCACCGTGTACTCGCTGATGCCGTCCACGCTCACGTCCACCGCATCGGTCGTGTAGAACCAGCCGCGCCAGAACCAGTCGAGGTCGGTGCCCGAGGCGTCTTCCATCGTACGGAACAGGTCTGCCGGCGTCGGGCGCTTGAATTTCCAGCGGCGGCCGTATTCCTTGAAGGCGAAGTCGAACAGTTCGCGGCCCAGCACCGTCTCGCGCAGCACGTTGAGGGCGGTGGCCGGCTTGCCGTAGGCGTTCGGGCCGCGCTGCAGCACCGACTCCGAATTGGTCATGATCGGCGTCTGGTTTTTACTGCGCATGTAGTCGGTAATGGCGCGCGGCTCGCCGCGGCGGGCCGGGTAGTTTTCTTCCCAGGCCTGCTCGGCCAGGAACTGGAGGAAGGAATTCAAGCCTTCGTCCATCCAGGTCCACTGGCGCTCGTCCGAGTTGACGATCATCGGATAATAATTGTGGCCGACCTCGTGGATGATCACGCTGATCAGGCCATATTTGGTCGCCTTCGGATACGTCAGTTCGCCCGTCTTCTTGTCCCTGGTGGGACGCGGGCCGTTAAACGAAATCATCGGGTATTCCATGCCGCCGACCGGGCCGTTCACGGAAATGGCGGCCGGATACGGGTAGTCGAACGAATACTTGTTGTACTGCTCGATGGTGTGCACCACCGCCTGGGTCGAGTAGCGTTCCCACAGCGGGTTGCCTTCCTTCGGGTAGTAGGACATCGCCATCACGGTGTCGTCGCCGCTCTTGACGCCCTGGGCGTCCCAGATGAACTTGCGGCTGCTGGCAAAGGCGAAATCGCGCACGTTTTTCGCGTTGAAGCGCCAGGTTTTCATCACCGTGGAACGCTTCTTCTCGGCCGCTTCGGCCTCGGCCTGGGTGACGATGATCACCGGCTTGTTCGCGGTCTTCGCGCGCGCCAGGCGCTCGCGCTGGGCGCTGGTGAGGACCTCGCCCGGGTTCTGCAGTTCGCCGGTCGAGGCGACGATGTGGTCGGCCGGGACCGTGAGCTCGACCTCGTAGTCGCCGAATTCGAGCGTGAACTCGCCGTCGCCGAGATACTGCTTGTTCTGCCAGCCGGCCACGTCGTAGTAGGCGGCCATGCGCGGGAAGAACTGGGCGACCTCGAAGATGTCGTTCTTGTCTTCCTTGTCAAAGCGCTCGTAGCCCGTGCGGCGGCCGACGATGTTCGCTTCCGGGATGATGAAGCTCCACTCGAGCGCGAACGAGAAGCGCGCGCCCGGCTTCAATGGCTGGGGCAGGTCGATGCGCATCATCGTGCGGTTGATGACGTGGCGCAGCAGGCGGCCGTCCGCTGCCTTG
>JAQGLR010000519.1 GCA_028292765.1 Massilia sp.
TCGCCGGCCCAGGCGATCAGCCGCCCCGCGCCATCGACGACGGAGATGGAGCCGGCGTGGACGTTTTCGACCACGTAGCCGGAGGAGGGGTAGCCACGGGTGGTGGCGACGAGGGGGACGGCGTGCATGCGGCTCTCGCGGAAGTTGTCTGTCCAGCTACTCTAAACAAACTCTGCGTATCGGGGCGCGTGGATCGTGGTGACTCTATCGGTGATGACTGCGTCGGTGATGGCTACAGCGACGCGCCGAAGCGTCCCAGCTGGTAGTCGCGGATCGCCTGCTCGATCTCGGCCCGCGTATTCATCACGAAGGGGCCGTGCGACACCACCGGCGCGCCGATCGGCTCGGCATGCCCCAGCAAGACCAGCGCCCCTTCCGGCGCCGTCACCTCCACCTCGTCGCCCTCCATCGCCATCTCGGCAAGGTGAAAGGCGGCCACCCGGTCTTGCCCCACGCCGGCCAGCACCGCCCCGCGCACGACGTACAGGAACACGTTGCGCCGCGCCAGGACCGGCATGCGCAGGCGCCCGCCGGCCCGGAATTCGACTGTGCTCATGAACACGTCGGTCAGCGACTGTACCGGGCCCGCCGTGCCCTCGAACTCGCCGGAAACGAGGTGCATGGTCACGCGGCCGCCATCGAGGCTCAAGGCCGGGATCTGGTCCCGTTGCAGGCCGGTATAGCGCGGCGCGGTCATCTTCAGGTGCGGCGGCAGGTTGACCCACAGCTGCAGGATCTCGAGCGGCCCGCCGCGCTCGAGGAATTCGGGCGGCGAGATCTCGGCGTGGACCAGGCCGCTGCCGGCGGTCATCCACTGCACGCCGCCGGCGCGGATGATGCTCTCGTGGCCGGCGCTGTCCTTGTGCGTCAGCATGCCCTCGAGGATGAAGGTGACGGTCTCGAAGCCGCGGTGCGGGTGCGGCCCGAACGGCAGGCCGCGGTTGTGCGGCGGGTAGGTTTGCGGGCCGTGGTGGTTCAGGAACAGGAAGGGATCGATCTGGTCCAGGTGCTTGCCCGGCACCGGGCGCTGGGTGACCAGGTCGCCGATATCGTCCCGCAAGGCCGGGTGGATCCGGCGTACGCTCTTGCTGCTCATGGTGGTCCTTTATGCGCTGTCTTCGATGACGCCACAATAAAGGATTGCGGCCCGCCGTGGCGCTCCAGGGTGTGCAGTTCCCCTTGGAACCCTGTGCTAGACTCGTTGCGGCCTTGCAATGGAGACCCCTCGGAACATGAAAAGAACAATCCTCGCCAGCCTGCTGCTGGCCTGCGCGGCGCACGCAGCCGCCGACGCACCATCGACTACCGCACCGGCGGCGTCCGTCGCCGTCCCCAGTCCCGCGGCCGTGAAAGCGGCCAAGTACGCCGTCACGACCTACCGCACGAAGGTCGTCGAGACGCTGGCGAAACTGGTCAGCTTCAACACGGTGGCCAGGCCGGGCCTGCCGTCCGACCAGGACCCGCAGCACATCGCCTTCAAGAATGCCTTGAAAGCCGAGGCCGGGCGCCTCGGTTTCGATTTCGCCGACCATGGCTGGGTGGTGATCATCGGCATGGGGCAGGGCACGGAACGGGTCGGCATCGTCACCCACGGCGACGTGCAGCCGGTGGACCCGGCAAAGTGGAAGAAGTCGCCGTTCGTGCTCGACCAGACGAGCGAGCCGGGCAAGCTCATGGCGCGCGGCGCCGAGGACGACAAGGGCCCGATCGCCACCGCGCTGTATGCGATGAAGGCGCTGAAGGACCAGCAGCTTCCTTTGTCCAAGCGGATCGAGCTGTACGTGTACATGGGCGAGGAATCGAACTGGCAACCGCTGGTGGACTTCCTCAAGACCCACCAGCCGCCGCAAATGAACATCACGCTCGACGCCGAATATCCGGCCGTGGTGGCGGAAAAGGCTTCGGGCACGATTGCGGTGACGCTGCCCAGGGCCGGCGCCGAAATTCCACCGGCGGGCGAGCCCCACATCGCCGCTTTTGCCGGCGGCTTCTTCGGCAGCCAGATTCCCGAAGACGCCAGCGCCACGCTCGCCAACGCCACCCCAGGCATCGAGGCGCAGATCCGCGCGCGCGGCGCGAAGCAGGACGGCATGCGTTACGAGTTCGAGTGGAAGGGGGCGGATTTGCTGGTGCGCGCACGCGGCATGTCGGCGCATTCGTCGAAGCCCGAAGACGGCGTGAACGCGGTGGCCATGCTGGCCGACGCCCTGGCCGTGCGCCCATGGCCGAACACGACGGCCGGCGGCGTCGTCAATTATCTGAACCAGCTGGTCGGCACCGGGCTGTACGGCGACAAGTTCGGCAACATCGCGTATCGCGACAGCTTCATGGGACCGATGACCTTGGCGCCAACGGTGATCCGCCAGAAGGACGAGGGGATCGAAGTGTCGATCAACCTGCGCCGCCCGCAAGGCAAGAGCATCGAGCAGTTCACCAACGAGGTCAACGCGGCGCTGGCGCAGTGGCAGGGCCGCAACCTGCCGCTGGCGAACATCACGGTACGCACCAGCGAGCCCTGGGTGCGCAAGGACGCGCCGCAAATTCCCGTGCTAATGAATGTATTCTCCTACTTCACCGGCGTGAAGGACCCGAAGCCGGTCGCGATCGGCGGCGGCACCAACTCGCGCCTGTTCCCGAACGCGGTCAGCTTCGGCCCGGGAATGCCGGGCAAGGTGTACACCGGCCACTCCGAGCGCGAATTCATCACGCTCAAGCAACTACTGCTGAACCTCCAGATGTACACGGCGGTGCTGGCGGAACTGGCAAAGTAGGGAAAGGCAGGGAAAAATCACGCTGACGAGTTTGTCGGCAAATGCCTTGCCGGATTAGGTAAATAATTCGATTATTTTTATAGGATATGTCCTACGTGGCGGGAAAACGTCGGTGAGTCGAGCACGGCTTTATCGCGTTTTTCATAGGAGCGCATCGTGCTGGAGTCCGGGCTGTTGACATGACACTCCGCTGAGTCATTAACTGTTGGAAAAAACATACATTCTGTGGGGAAAATGTCACGGTAACGTCATGTTAGGATCGTTTCTTAGCCGCGATCGCCGGGCATACCTGCCTGCGAGCGTATGTGACCTGCCCGACCTTTCAAAGACGACATGTACAGCAAAGAACTGACAAAGCCGGACGGAAGACACCTTACCCTCTACAGCAACCAGCCGATTCCGGACGGCATCGAGGCGCCCAGCCCCTTCCCCGATCCGCTGCAGGCCAACCCGCACCTGCGCTGGCACCCGCTGCGCGGCGAGTGGGTCACCTACGCCGGGTTCCGCCAGAACCGCACCTTCCTGCCGCCGCCGGAGTACAACCCGCTGGCGGTGACGAAGGATCCCGCCTTCCCGACCGAGATGCCGCAGGGCGACTACGAGGTCGCGGTGTTCGACAACCGCTTCCCGTCGCTGGCGCTGACCGCGCACGATCCGCCGCACCTGACGGTGCCGACCGCGCCGGCCAACGGCCACTGCGAAGTGGTCGTGTTCACGCAGGACCCGAATACCGCCCTGGTGCACCTGCCGCTGTCGCGCATCGAACTGCTGTTCCAGGTCTGGGGCGACCGCACCCGCCGCATCGGCGGCACCCACCACATCCAGTACGTGCTGCCGTTCGAGAACCGCGGAGCCGAAGTGGGCGTGACGCTGCACCATCCGCACGGCCAGATCTATGCCTATCCGTTCGTGCCCCAGGTGCCCGAGCGCATGCTGGCGCAGGAGCGCGACTATTACCTGCAGCACGGCACCAGCCTGCTGTGCGACATGGCGAAAAACGAGTCGGCCGCCGGCAGCCGCGTGCTGTACCAGGACGAGCATGCGATCGCCTTCGTGCCGGCCTGCGCACGCTATCCCTACGAGGTGTGGGTGATGCCGACCGCGCCCTGCAAGGACTTCGCCGCCCTCACGCCGGAAGCACGCGCAGGTCTCGCACGGGCCCTGAAAACCGTGCTGCTCAAGTACGAGAAGATGTGGGACCGTCCGTTCCCCTACCTGATGGCCTGGTACCAGGCGCCGACCGATGGCGCCGAGCATCCCGAGACCCAGCTGCATGCCCAGTTCTACCCGCCCTACCGCTCGCGCGACCGCCTGAAATACCTGGCCGGCACCGAACTGGGCGCCGGCATGTTCGCGATGGATGTGTTGCCCGAGAATACGGCCGCCGAGCTGCAGGCCGTCAGCGTGTCGCTGGAGGAGGACGCATGAGTGCTCTTGATCCCGCCGTCGAGGTCGGGGCGAAGCTGGCGCTGCTGCGCGAATACCTCGTCAAGCATGGCGCCGCCGCGATCCGCCTGCGCGGCAGCGACTGGTTCGCCTGGATCACCGCCGGCGGCTCGAACGCGGTGCTGCACACGACCGACACGGGCGTCGCCGAAGTGCTGGTGACGCAGGACGAAGCGGCGATCCTGACCGACGAGATCGAGGCCGCGCGCCTGCGCGAGGAAGAGGTCCCGGCCGGTTTTTCCTTCCACGTCTCGCCCTGGGCCCAGGTCGAATTGCGCGAACGTTATGTGCTGGGCCTGTCCGGTGACGGGCTTGTATTGTCCGACCGTCCGCACGGCGAGGAGCAGCCGCTGGCGAACGGGCTGCGCCAGCGCCGCATGGTGTTGCTTGAATCCGAACAGATGCGCTACCGGCAGCTCGGGCGCGAGGCGGCCGAGGCGATGACCGCAACATTGCGCCGCGCGCGTCCCGAGTGGACCGAATACGAACTGGCCGCAGCCGGCGCGGCGGAGCTCTGGCGGCGCGGCATCCACCCGGCGCTGGTGCTGGCCGCCGGCGAGCGGCGCCTGCCCCTGTACCGGCACCCGACGCCCTCGCATGAACGGATCGGCTCGCGCGCCATGCTCGTGTTTTGCGCGCGCCGGCACGGCCTGTATGCCAATTTGACGCGTTTTGTCAGCTTTGCGGGTGTGGGAGGATCGGCGCCGCAGGACCAGGCCGCGCTGATGGAAGTCGAGGCCACCGGCCTTGCCACCGTCGTGCCGGGCAAGTCGCTGTCGGCGGTGTACCACGCATTCGCCGCCGCCTACAACCACGCCGACCGCCAGAGCGCGATGGACGAGCACCACCAGGGCGGGATCACCGGCTACCTGGCGCGCGAGATCATCGCCACCGCCAGCACCGCGACCGAACTCGAAACCGGCATGGCGTTCGCATTCAACCCCAGCTTTGCGGGACTGAAGATGGAGGACACCTTCCTCCTCGGCCCGCAGGGACTGGACAACCTGACCCTGGACCCGCAGTGGCCTGCGGTGACCGTGCACGGCCGCCAGCGGCCGCTCTGGCTGGAGATCAACTGATGGTGACGACCGATTCCTTCTTCGGCGGTGCGCCCGAAGCGCACGCCGACGCACCGGGACGCGTGAACCTGCTGGGCGAGCACACCGACTACAACGACGGCTTCATGCTGCCGGTGGCGACGCCCCAGCGCACCACGGTGGCCATCTCCCGCAGCGGCGACGGCAACTTCATTTTTTATTCGAGCACGCTCGACGCCAGCGTGACCTTCGCGCCCGAAGGCAGTGCCCCGTCCGGCTTCGGCAGCTACATCGAAGGCTGCATCCGCCTGGTCGAGGCCGAAGGCGTGCACGTGCCGCCGCTGCGCGTCTGGGTCTCGACCGACGTGCCGGTGGGCTCGGGACTGTCCTCGAGCGCGGCGCTGGAAGTGGCGACCCTGCGTGCGCTGCGCGCGCTGCTCGGTTTCGAACTCGACGACGTGAAGCTGGCGCGCCTGGCGCAGCGCGCCGAGATCGAGTATGCCCGGGTGAACTGCGGCATCATGGACCAGATGGCCTCGAGCCTGGCCGACGAATCGCACATGCTGTTCATCGACGCGCGCACGCTCGAGCACCGCCTGGCGCCTTTGCCCGAGGGTGTCGAGATCATCGTGGTCGACTCCGGCATCGCGCGCAAGCTGGCTGCCAGCAAGTACAACGAACGGCGCGCCGAGTGCGAGGAAGCCTCGCGCATGCTGGGCGTCAAGGCACTGCGCGACGTGCAGGATCCGGCAGCGGTGGAAAGCCTGCCGGAACCCTTGCGGCGGCGCGCGCGCCACGTGGTGCAGGAAAACCTGCGCGTGCTGGAAGC
>JAQGLR010000040.1 GCA_028292765.1 Massilia sp.
GCGTTGCTTCAGACTGCTCGGTGAACGCGTCATGGCGCGTGACTTCGACCGTCAGGTCGCCGAGTTACAGGTACGCGCCGCCATCCTCAACCGCTTCACCCGGTTGGGCACACCCACGACCGTGGCCGTGCCGTAATTCCGTCTGGGGTTTGGGGTATTACGTGCTCAGCTGATTTATGCAACAAAGCCCCACTCTTGGCCGGTTGCTGCCGTTCAGTGTCCGGCAGCTTACGGACTATTTGCCCGATGCACTTCTGAAGCAGCGATCGCACATCGTTATCGAGGGCTGGCCGTCGTATTCAGGGAACGCTGCGCTTGACCACTGTCCCGGCCTGGATCACCACTGCCGGGGTCTCCAGCAAGCGGACGTCGACTGTCGGGTCGCCCTGCACGGCAACCATGTCGGCGAAGCGGCCCGGCTCGATCACGCCGACATCCTTGCGCGCCAGCGCTTCGGAAGCGTTGATGGTGGCGCTCTGGATCGCCTGCAATGGCGTCATGCCGTACTTGACCATGACGGCGAACTGCTTGCCGTTGTTCCCATGGGGATGCACGCCGGCGTCGGTGCCGTACACCATCCTGGCCCCGGCTGCGTGAGCGCGCCGGAAGTTCTGGCGCTGCACTTCGGTCACTTCGCGGTCTTTTCTCAGGTTATCTTCCAGCACGCCGTTTTTCTTGCCGTTTTCTGCGGTGTAGTCACCGTTATAGATATCCATCGACAACCACGCACCATGTTTCTTTGCCAGTGCGATGCCTTCGTCATCGATCAGGCTGGCATGCTCGATCGTGTTGACGCCGGCGCGAATGGCCTCCTTGATACCCGCTGCGCCATGCGCATGCGCCGCGACCTGCATGCCCCACTGGCTCGCTTCCTCGACCGCGGCGCGCAGCTCGGCGAAATTCATCTGCTGCTGGCCCGGCTCGGTATTACGCGAGAACACACCCCCGGTGGCGCAGACCTTGATCACCTGGGCGCCGTATTTGCGCAGCGCGCGTACCGACTTGCGTACCTCGTCCGGGCCGTCGGCGTTGTACGGCCCCTTCTCTTCCATCGACGGCGGAAAATAGGTGCTGTCGCAGTGGCTGCCGGTCGGCCCGAACGACCAGGCCGCGGGGATGATGCGTGGCCCCCGGACCTTGCCCGCAGCGATGGCCTGACTCAGCCCCACGTCGTTCCAATCGGACGACCCGACGTTGCGCACCGTCGTGAAACCGGCGTCCAGGGTGCGGCCCGCGTGGACCACGCTGAGCGCGGACCAGAAACGGTCGTTGTATTCCAGGTAGGTGTAGCCGCCATAGGTGGGATCCGAATCGAGATGGACGTGCATGTCGATGAGGCCGGGCACGAGGGTCATTCCCGGCAACGCAATGCGCGTTGCGCTGCCCTCAGGCGCAGGCGCGCCCGTACTCCGCTTGACGCTGACCACCCTGCCATCGCGTACAAGTATCTCGGGCTGTTCGATCATCCGTCCGCCCCGCACGTCCAGCAAACGGTCCGCGGTGATGATGACATCGGCAGCCTGCGCTCCCGACCAGGGCAAGCCACCCACGCAAAAAGACGCAAGGCACAATGCCAGATAATTCGTACGATTCAAAATTCACCTCATGTGTAATGGAAGACACTGAACTACTAAACAGCCACGCATGATTTCAGCGCCGCTCGCGCCACCACAGCGCCAGCATCGCAAGCCCGAACAGCACGGCGAATGGCCAGGGCGGGAGCATTCGTTCCGATGGCGTCATGGGCATCGGCGTGCGCGCCGCATAGCGGCTCGTGGCTTCGCGCTTTTCAAACGCCTGCCACAGCGGCCAGTCGCCTGGCGCATGCACATACATCTGCCCAGCCACTGGCTTCGCGCCCTGGGTCTGCATGCGCAGCCAGCCGGATTGTTTCGGCCAGACCGCCACGCACGACGCATCGACGCGGTCCGGGCGGCGCTGCCAGGCGAGCGTCTGGCCGAGGTCGGGGAAAGTCAGGTTGCCGCGCACCCCGAACGCGCATACTTCCAGGCGCTGGCCGGGCAGCGGCATCTCGACCGGGTCCAGCCAGGTCACGTCTTCCAGCCGTTCGACGCCGAGCGTATCGAGCACGCCCTGCCACCACAGCGCCAGCGCGCGCGGCTCGGCGATCGCATGGCGGTGCCAGTCGCCGGCGCCGAGCCAGCCGATGCGTCCCTTGCCCCACTGGCGAGCCCAGACCGCCGATTCCGAACCGGTCCAGGCGCCGGCATTGCGGGCGGCCGGATTCAATGGCGCCACCGGCAGGGGCAGCGGTCCGCCAGTAAGCTTGTCGGCCGGCTGCGCCTGCAGGTTCAGGCTCACCGTACGCGACCAGACGGCGGCGTCGTTGGCATTCGCACTGAGCACCAGCAGCGCGGCGCCCTGCCCCACTTGCTCCAGCAAGGCGGCGCGCATCGTGCTCGAGGCGCGTTCGAACCAGGCGGCATCGACCACCAGCAGGTCGGGTTTCTCGATCTTCTCGCGCGCGGTTTCGCTGCGGGTGACGGTCTTGCCGAGCGCGACCTGCCAGTCGATGACGGCGCGGCTGTTGGCCAGAACCTCGTTCAACACGCGCAGGTCGAACGAGGGGGCGCTGAAGCGGCCGCGCACATTCAGCGGCCGGGTTTCTTCGACGATGAGCGGCACCGGGCCTTCGGCCAGCAGCTTCTCCTTTTCGCCCAGCAGGCGTGCCTTCAACTCCAGCGTTTCCGCGAGCGGCGGCAGCCAGGTGACGGTGAGGTCCCCAGTGCCGCTGGCTTCGCCCAGCACCTGGCCGTTTTCGGCCAGCAGTTGCAGGCGTGCCGGCGCTTTGCCAGTGCGTTTTATCGTCAGCGCGAACATGCGGCCCAGCGGCAGGCGGCGCGGGAATGCGAGGCGCAGGGTGTCGCT
>JAQGLR010000069.1 GCA_028292765.1 Massilia sp.
GTGAAAGCCCTGGCCAGCTCGCTCCTGTTCCGGCCCGATAACGCCTTTGTCTGGATCACGCCCGGCGCCGAAGGCGGCCTCCTGATCGGCCTCATCATGCTGGCCGGCCTCGCGTTCGCGCCGCAACTGGCGCAGCGGCGCCTGGCGGTGGTGACGCTGGTCCTCTCCCTGATCGTGGTGAACACGATTCCCGCCAACCCGTATTTCACGCTCACGCTGCAGGGTTGGGTGCAGGGCAAATTCCTGAATTTCAACGGGGCAGCCCAGTTCCTGTCGCTGATGTGGCCATTCTTTGCGCTCTGGTTCCTGTTGCTGCCATCCCATAAACTCAATCGCGGGTAAGATTGCGGCTGGCTATGTAAGCCCTACCGGATGGAACCGACATGAACGACGAGAAAAAACCTTTCTACGAACACCACGTGTTCTTCTGCATGAACGTGCGCGAGGGCGAGAATTGCCGCGAGAGCTGCGGCAAGGCCGGCGCCGAGATCGCGCAAAAGCACGCGAAGAAGCGCATCAAGGCGCTTGGACTGAACGAGCCGGGCAAGGTGCGCATCAACCAGGCCGGTTGCCTGGAGCGCTGCGAAGAAGGCCCGGTCGTGGTCATCTATCCGCAAGGCACCTGGTACACCTATGTCGACACGGCCGACATCGACGACATCATCGACACGCACATCCTTGGCGGCCAGGTCGTCGAGCGCCTGAAAATCTGATCCCTGACCCCTGAATTACATGAACAAGTTTTCGAAACGCTTCACCCTCGATGGACCCGCGGGCAAGATGGAATGCATGCTCGACCTGCCCGAAGCCGCGCCCCGCGGCATCGCGCTGGTCGCCCACCCGCACCCGCTGTACGGCGGCACGATGGAAAACAAGGTGACGCAGACGCTGGCGCGCACCTTCGTCACGCTCGGCTACGCGACGGCGCGCTTCAATTTCCGCGGCGTCGGCCAGTCCGAGGGCGTGCATGACCGCGGCCACGGCGAAGTCGACGACATGGCATTCATGATGGCGCACATGCAGGAACAGTATCCCGGCCTGCCGGTGGCGCTGTCGGGCTTTTCGTTCGGTACCTTTGTCCAGGCCCAGCTGCACGCGCGCCTGGAGAACGAGGGCCATCCGCACGCCATCGAGCGCATGGTGCTGGTGGGTTGTGCCGCCGGCAAGTGGCCAATGCCGCACGTGCCCGCAGACACGATCCTGATCCACGGCGAGCAGGACGATACGATCACCCTGCAGATGGTGTTCGACTGGGCGCGGCCGCAGGAAATCCCGGTGATCGTGATCCCGGGCGCGGACCATTTCTTCCACAAGCGCCTCAATCCCATCAAAAATCTTGTCGTGCAAATGTGGCGCCGGGACAATTGAGTGCAGCACTCGTCGGCATCACTGGCCTATAATTAGGCACTCATTGAATCCATGCTCTTGGGCAACGTCGACGGCGTAGCCCAAATCGCTTCATTTCAACACCGCTCCACCACCCTACTGACTCACATAGCTCCCATGAAAAAACTGATTGCGGCCGTGGCCGCCAGCCTGCTGACGTTGTCGGCGAGCGCGCAAACCGTGCCTGCCCCGCAGATCGCTGCGAAATCGTGGCTGCTGCTCGACGCCACCAGTGGCCAGGTCATCGCGGCCCAGGACCCGAACACCCGCATCGAGCCGGCATCGCTGACCAAGATCATGACCGCCTACGTCACTTTCCAGGCGATCCGCGACAAGAAACTGGCCCTGAACACGATGGTCAACGTCTCGGCGCGCGCCTGGAAAGTCGATTCGAGCAGCTCGAAGATGTTCATCGACCCGGCCACCCCGGTGAGCGTGGACGACCTGCTGCACGGCCTGATGGTGCAGTCGGGTAACGACGCCGCCGTCGCCCTGGCCGAAGCCGTCGCCGGCGACGAAGGCACCTTTGTCGTGCTGATGAACCGCGAAGCCCAGCGCATGGGCCTCAAGAACACCCGCTTCGGCAATCCGCATGGCCTGCCGAGCCCGGACAATTTCTCGACCACGAACGACCTGGCGCGCCTTGCCTCGAACGTGATTCGCGACTTCCCCGAGTTCTACAAGATCGATTCGGTCAAGCAGTTCACCTATAACAAGATCACCCAGCAAAACCGTAACCGCCTGCTCTGGCTCGACCCGACGGTGGACGGCATGAAGACCGGCCACACCGAATCGTCCGGCTACAGCATGATCGCCTCGGCGCGCCGCCCGAACGGCGCCAGCGGCCAGCGCCGCCTGATTTCGGTGGTGTCGGGCGCCAGCTCGGATGGCGTGCGTACCCAGGAAAGCCAGAAGCTCCTGAACTGGGGCTTCCAGAACTTCGACACCGTCAAGCTGTACTCGAAGGGCCAGCCGATCGCCACGCCGGAAGTGTGGAAAGGCGCGCAGTCGAACGTCAAGATCGGCTTCACCAACGACATCCTGGTGACGGTGCCGAAAGGCGTCGCCGGCAAACTGAAACCTGTGCTCCAACGCAACGACCCGCTGATGGCCCCCCTCGCCCGCAACGGCCGCGTCGGCACGCTGCGCATGATGGTCGATAACAAGCCGCTGCTGGTGCTGCCGGTCGTCGCGCTGGAAGAAATCCAGGAAGCGAGCATCTTCGGCCGCGCCTGGGATTCGGTGCGCTTGATGATCAAGTAATATCGCGGCCCTGGCTGCACAGACAATGCCCGCCCGGTTCGCCCGGCGGGCATTGTCGTTTTCCGCGCCATGACGGTGGGCCGACGGGCCTGCGCGTCCGCCACGATGGGATTGACTGCACGCCAGCCTGTTCCGGGACCCGCCGCTATAATGCACAGTCACCATTCCTGCCAAAAAGCCACCGATGACCCAGCCCGCCGCCCTCTCCTGCCCACGCACCCTTACCCGCAAGGATGGCCATGGACTGTCACTGTCGCGCGTCGTCGCCGGCATGTGGCGCCTCGGCGAATGGGACATGTCGGTGCAGCAGCGCATCGCCTTCATCGAGGAATGCATCGCGATGGGCGTGACGAGCTTCGACCATGCCGACATCTACGGCAACTACGGTGTCGAGGCCTTGTTCGGCGAAGCCCTGCGCGCCCAGCCTTCGCTGCGTGCGCGCATCGAAATCGTCAGCAAGTGCGGCATCAAGCTGGTGTCGCCACAGCGCCCCGGGCACACGATCCAGCACTACGACACCAGCCTCGAACACATCGTCGCCTCCGTTGACAACTCGCTGCGTGAGTTACATACCGACCACCTCGACCTGCTGCTGATCCACCGCCCGGATCCGCTGATGGATTTCGACGAAGTCGCCGAAGCGTTCACCCGGCTGCAGCGCGAAGGCAAGGTGCGCCATGTCGGCGTGTCGAATTTCACGCGCCACCAGTTCGAGTCGCTGAATCGCCGGGTGCCGCTGGCCACCAACCAGGTCGAGTTCTCGCCGCTGGCCACGGCGCCGATGTTCGACGAAACCTTCGACGGCCTGCAAGACCTCGGCGTCGCGCCGATGATCTGGTCGCCGCTCGGCGGCGGGCGCCTGTTCACAAACGACGACGCCCGCACCGCCAAGCTGCGGGCAAGCATCCAGGCGGTCGCCGACCGCATTGGACAGTCGTTCGTCAGCGTCGTGTTCGCCTGGATCATGGCCCTGCCGAGCCGGCCGATGCCCCTCACCGGCAGCGGCAGGATCGCCTCGGTCGCCGCGGCGGTGGCCGCAACAGGCTTCACGCTCGAGCGCAGCGACTGGTTCGCGATCCTGCGCGCGGCGCGAGGCATCGAAGTAGCCTGAGGACGCCATGGCCGAGCCGTTCAAGATTGTCGAGGGAAGCGCGCTGACGGCGCAGCAGAAGAAGGATTTGCTGAACCGCCTGGCCCGCATCGAGGGCCAGCTGCGCGGAGTGCAGAAACTGATCGCGCTGGCGGCCGAGCCGGCGGACTGCGAAGCGGTCGCGCAGCAGATGGCGGCGGCGCGCAAGGCGCTCGACCGCTCGTTCGTTCAACTGCTCACGGCGACCGTCGTCACCCACAGCGAAGGCGCCGAAGACCTGGACGCCGCGCGCGCCGTCGCCACCCGGCTGGCGGCCCTGCTCGACAAATTCGCTTAAAGCTTTTCTTCGTCTTCGTCGGTATACACAATCGGCGGCGCAATGCCACGCCAGCCGTTCAGCCACGCAAGGTTCAGCAGCAGCGTTGCGCTAATGTAGAGCAGGAAGAACAACACGAAAAAGCGTGCCTGCAACATGATCAGGAGCAGGACAGCGGCGGCGATCACGATTAAGATGCCTTTGTTCAGCTTTTGCTTGCTGCTAGGAAATCTCACGGTCGAGACCATCAGCGTGCCCGCCGCCACCATCAGCGCCATCACGGCGAAGGCGCCGGCGACGCTCCGTACAGGATCGGGCCAGGCCACCACCACCGCGGCGACGCAGGCGGCGCCGGCGGTGATCGGCATGCCGACGAAATAGCGCGGATCGGTACGGCCGACCGAGATGTTGAAGCGCGCCAGTCGCAGGGCGCCGCAGGTCACGAAGATGAAGCAGGCCAGCCCGCCCATGCGCACGATGGTCGGGTGCGCGGCGCCCAGTTGGGCGAAGCCGTAGCAGTACAGCAGCAGGCCGGGCGCGCAGCCGAAGTTCATGACGTCGGCGATCGAATCGAGCTGCACGCCGAAGTCGGACTGGGTATTGGTGGCGCGGGCGATGAAACCGTCGAGCGCGTCGAACACGCCGGCCAGCACCAGCAGGATGGCGGCCAGGCGGAAGTCGCCGGGCGCCCCGACCTGGGCATTGTCGACCGTGATGACGATACTGCCGAATCCGCAGGCGATCGACAGCAGCGTCACGAAACTCGGCAGGGCAAACTTGGCTCGCGCGAGGCGTGCGGGGCGGGATCGGTTCAATTCGTGTCCTGGCAAGAAGAGGATGACCCTATTCTACAGGGCACACGGCCGCGCTCGCGCACGCTGCTCTTCGTCATGCAGTCGGGTTTTGTCCTAGAATGTGCCACTTTGGCCTTATACAAGAATCAGGAGTACCGGGATGTGCAACATGCTGTGCGTGAGGATGATACTGGCGGGATGCGTGACCGCCCTGGCGCTGGCTGGTTGCGGCGGCGGCGGCGGCGGCTCGAGCACATCCGAGCCGGCCCCGTCCGGTAATAATCCTCCGCAAGCGCCGCCGGCGCAGCCGGTCATTCCCGAGCCGCTCCCCACACCGGTGACGCCTACGCCGGTGGCGCCCGGCGCACCTGTCCTGACCGGCAACATTGCCCTCGACGGGCGCGAATGGATCAATTTCCGCCGCACCCAGGTCGGCATGGCGACGCTGGAGCGCAATGCCGTGATCGACAACGCGGCCCAGGGCCACTCCGAGTACCAGCGCGTCAACAACACCATCACGCACGAACAGACGTCCGGCCGCCCGGGCTTCACCGGCGCGACCCTGGCCGACCGCCTGCGGACGGCCGGTTATGTGTTCAACACCAACAACAGCCGTGCCTTCGGCGAAGTGATTTCCGCCACCAACAACGGCTCGGGCCAGTACATGGCCGAGGAACTGATCACCGCGATCTATCACCGCTTCGTGATCTTCGAACCGGTGTTCAAGGAAATCGGCACCGGTGCGGCGACCACGGGTACGGGCTACAACTACTTCACCGCCAACTTCACCGCCAACAACGGCTATGGAACGGGCCTGCCGCGCGGACAAGTCGCGGTGTGGCCGTTCAGCGGCCAGACCGCCGTGCCGCGCCACTTCTTCAGCAACACCGAGCAGCCCGACCCGGTGCCCGACCAGGACGAAGTCGGCTATCCGATCAGCGTGCACGCCAACATCGACGTGACGATCCAGGTGACCAGCTTCACCGTGCGCCCGCGCGGCGGCGCCGACATGCGGGTACGGCTGCTGACCCACGCGAACGACACCCACACCGGGCAATCGTCGGCGGCGATCGTGCCGCTCGCGCGCCTGGCCGCGAACACCGTCTACGACGTCAGCTTCGCCGGCACCGTCGGCGGCACGGCGGTATCGCGCACCTGGTCGTTCACGACCCTCTGACCTGCCGCGATCTGTCGATCATGCCCGGCCCCGGTCCTTCCGCATCCCTGCCCGGCGCCTTGCCGGCGATCGATGTCGAAGCCGGCGTCGAACGCCTGATGGGCAACCGGCCGATCTACCTGCGCGCGCTGGCGCGCTTTCGCACCGACTACCACCATGCCGGCGCGGCGATCCGCGCCGCGCTCGATGCCGGAGACCCGGCGCTCGCGCAGCGCCTGGCGCATACGCTCAAGGGTGCGGCCGGGATGATCGAGGCGGGCGCGCTGTCCGCGGCCACGCTGGCGTTCGAACAGGCCCTGCGCAGCGGCGCAGGCCATGCCGACGCCCTGCTCCTGCGCGCCGATGAGGCGCTTTCCGATGTGCTGCATGAACTGGACGGCATGGCGCTTGCGATGGAAGACTTGGCGCGGCCGGCCACGCCTGCCGCGCCCCACACGAGGACCAGGCTGCGTGCGCTGCTCGACATCGGCGATGGCGCCGCGGTCGAGCTGGTCGCGGCGGCGCGCACCGAACTGGCGGCGGAACTCGGGGAGCGGGAATATGAAGTCTTGCGCGCGGCGGTGCTGGTGTTCGATTACGAGCGCGCGCTGGAACTGCTGGACCGGCCTGGCGTGGCCGGGGACTGAGGCAAAAATTTTAGAGCGCCTAACAAAGCTCTCAGGGCAAGGCGCGTCGTCGAAGACAGTACGCTAGTACGGCGAGACGATGCAACGCCGCCATGGGAGTTTTGTTAGGCGCTCACCTTGTGTATTCGGCTTCTTCGTCGAAGGCGTCAGTACAGTCCTTGCCGCAGAAGCGGCGCACGCTGTCCACCGGCTTCTCGCAATACCAGCACGAGCCCTTCGGCGGCAGGCTGAGCCGTGAAGGCCGCGCTTGCGCCACGGCCCCGGCTGAAGCCATTGGCTCAGACGCCAAACTGTCGTTCATCACACTGTTTTGTATCGTTTCCAAGGTCGCCTCCTACCGCAGCACATCAATCCGTAAAGCAATATTACTCTGGCGGAACTTTACAAGACATGAGGCAACGCAATCAGAAGCCCGATGTCCGGCAGCGCTGCCACAGCCGTTCCTGATGTTTCAGTGTGCGCCCAACCCGGCGCTGCCGCAATGTCGTTGTCACCGACCGTTTCCCGTTGCGGCAAGCATGCAACACCTCGCCTGATGGCAGCGATCTGCGTGTCAAAGCTGCCTCAGCAACAACCCCGGTGGCTCCCTTCTTCGGGACATCAGTTGCGGAAATCATAGCAGTCGCGATAAGGCATTCCGGTCACGCTCCAATCGTGTGCGGCGGAAAGTTGACGTCTTTTGTGTAACAAAATGCAATACGTTTTCAGCGCGCCCGCGCTGGTTCCAGCGACACGCGCAAGCCATTCGCGGTGGTCGCGATCCGGGTCGGCACGTACTGCACGCCCGCATACCGCAGTTCTTCCATGCGGAAGCTGTAGACGGGAAGGTCGAGGAGGGCCTGGTCGAGCAGGCCGTTGGCGGCGCGCGCGAGCTGGCGCTGCACCGACTCGTCGATGCCGCCGACGGCGAAACGTTCGATGCGCGGCTCGGTGAGGTAGACGCCGCTGCGCGCCTGGTCGATGGTCAGGCGTCCCGAAAACGCCAGCGTGCCGGCGAGCGGGTTGCGCAGGAAGGATTGCGCGACGCTCGCGTCCACCGTCAGCGACACGCGGTCGCCCGGCAGCACGGTCAGTTGCGGGCGCGACAGGCGCACGTCGAACAACTGGAGCAGGCGGTTGTCGACGGGGAAGCGGCGGTCGAGGCCGGCCTGCAGCTTGTGCAGCGGCAGGTCGACCTCGCGCGGGCCGAGGACGCTGGCGCAGGATGCCAGCAAGGCGGCGCCGGAGATGGCAGCCAGGCCTGCCAACAGTCTGCGTCGCGCGTGCGTGTTTTTCTCAAGCATGGTTACTCCTCTGTTTGCTGAAGGAGAGCCTAGCATGGCGGCGCCCGGGAACGCGCCGCGCTCGGCAAGGATCACGGTTGAAACCGTTCGCCGGGCCGGGCTTCGTTATTTGCCGATACAAAACCGGCTGAAAATCACCCCCAGCAAATCATCCGGCGTGAACTCCCCCGTAATGCTGGATAGCTGATCCTGCGCCAGCCGCAGCTCTTCGGCAAACAGGTCGAGCGACTGGTCGTCCTGCGCCGCATGCTGCGCCGCCATGTCGAGATGCTGGCGTGCGCCGCGCAGCGCGATCAGGTGGCGCTCGCGTGCAAGGTACAGCGACTCCCCGGTCTGCTGCCAGCCCGCGATGCGCAGCAATTCCCCGCGCAGCAGGTCGATGCCCTGCTTTTCGTTGGCCGACAGGTAGACATGCGTCGCATCCGCCGCGCCCTCGACCGCGGCGCGATGCCCCGACAGGTCGATCTTGTTCCAGATGCGCACCACCGGCACCCCGGCCGGGAAAGCCGCGACGATGGCCTCGTCGGCGGCGCTCGGGCCGAGGTTCGCATCGAGCAGGTGCAGGATCACGTCCGCCTTGCCGACTTCGCCCCAGGTGCGCTCGATGCCGATGCG
>JAQGLR010000081.1 GCA_028292765.1 Massilia sp.
GCGGTATTGGTTGTTCATTTCAAACTCAGTTATTTACGTTGCGCGATCGGCACGAACCCCAGGTCTTCAGGACCGACATAGTTCGCGCTCGGGCGGATGATCTTGTTGTCGATGCGCTGCTCGATGATGTGCGCGGCCCAGCCCGAGGTGCGCGAGATGACGAACAGCGGCGTGAACATGGCGGTCGGCACGCCCATCATGTGGTACGACACGGCCGAGAACCAGTCCAGGTTCGGGAACATCTTCTTCACTTCCCACATGACCGATTCCAGGCGCTCGGCGATGTCGAACATCTTCATCGACCCGGCGCTTTCCGACAGCGAACGCGCCACTTCCTTGATGACCACATTGCGGGGGTCGGAAATCGTATACACCGGATGCCCGAAGCCGATCACGACTTCCTTATTTGCGACGCGATTGCGGATGTCGGCTTCGGCTTCGTCGGCGTTTTCGTAGCGCTTCTGGATCTCGAGCGCCACTTCGTTCGCGCCGCCGTGCTTCGGGCCGCGCAGGGCGCCGATCGCGCCGGTGATGGCCGAGTGCACGTCGGAACCGGTGCCGGCGATGACGCGCGCGGTGAAGGTCGAGGCGTTGAATTCGTGCTCGGCATACAGGATCAGCGAGGTGTGCATCGCTTTCACCCATTCCTCGCGCGGCGCGTGGCCGTGCAGCAGGTGCAGGAAGTGGCCGCCGATCGAATCGTCGTCGGTCTCGGTTTCGATGCGCTTGCCATTGTGGCTGTAGTGGTACCAGTACAGCAGCATCGAGCCGAACGACGCCATCAGGCGGTCGGCGATGTCGCGCGCGCCAGGGACGTTGTGGTCGTCCTTTTCCGGCAGCGTGCAGCCGAGGACGGAAACGCCAGTGCGCATCACGTCCATCGGGTGGCTGCCGGCCGGGAGAGCTTCCAGCGCCAGCTTGACCGCCTGCGGCAGGCCGCGCAGCGAGCGCAGCTTGGCCTTGTAGCCCTTCAGTTCGGCGCTGGTGGGCAGCTTGCCGTGCACCAGCAGGTAGGCGATTTCCTCGAATTCGCAGGTGCTTGCGACATCCAGGATGTCGTAGCCGCGGTAGTGCAGGTCGTTGCCGGTCTTGCCGACCGAGCAGAGAGCGGTGTTGCCGGCGGTGACGCCCGACAGGGCAACGGATTTTTTGGGCTTGAAAGCGGGGGCTTGTTCGGTCATGTTGGTCTCCGGATCAGGGTTCGGTTATTTTTTCTGCGCTGCAAAGAGCGCGTCGAGCTTTTGCTCAAAGTCGTGGTAGTTGATGCGGTCGTAGAGTTCGGCGCGGGTCTGCATGGTGTCGAGGACGGCCTGCTGGCCGCCGTCGCGGCGGATTGCCGTGTAGACGTTTTCGGCGGCCTTGTTCATGGCGCGGAAGGCCGACAGCGGATACAGCACCAGGCCGACGTCCGCAGTACGCAACTCGTCGACCGTGAACAGCGGGGTCGCGCCGAATTCGGTGATGTTGGCCAGGATCGGCACGCCAACGGCCTTCGCGAAACGCGAATACATGGCGAGGTCCGTCATCGCTTCCGGGAACACCATGTCGGCGCCGGCTTCGACGCAGGCCACCGCGCGCTCGATGGCGGCGTCGATGCCTTCCACGGCCAGCGCGTCGGTGCGCGCCATGATCACGAAGTTCTCGTCGGTACGGGCGTCGACGGCGGCCTTGATGCGGTCGACCATTTCCTGTTTCGAGACGATTTCCTTGCCCGGGCGGTGGCCGCAGCGCTTGGCGCCGACCTGGTCTTCGATGTGCAGCGCGGCGGCGCCGAACTTGATCATCGACTTCACGGTGCGCGCGACGTTGAAGGCCGACGAGCCAAAACCGGTGTCGACGTCGACCAGCAGCGGCAGGTCGCACACGTCGGTGATGCGGCGCACGTCGGTCAGCACGTCGTCCAGGTTCGAGATGCCGAGGTCGGGCAGGCCGAGCGAGCCGGCGGCGACGCCGCCGCCGGACAGGTAGATGGCCTTGAAGCCGGCGCGTTTGGCGAGCAGGGCGTGGTTGGCATTGATCGCGCCGACGACTTGCAGCGGCGATTCTTCCTGGACTGCGCGACGGAACAGCGCGCCTGGCGATTGGATCATGAAGTCTCCTGAGTGGTTCGGTGATGAATATGCTTTGAGGGTGCAAGGAGCGTGCCAGCTGCCGAGCTGCAGGCCCCATTCCCGAAAAGCCTGATGCTTCAACGGCTTAGCGTCAAGCGAGCGGATGCGTACACCTGTTCCATGTTTCATCTCGCGTTTCAGGTGAAACGCATGAAACACCATTGCGGTAGAATTGCAACATGCGAACGCCCTCCCCCAAGCCGCAAGAATTCGAGAAGCCCGTTATCTGGACGGTATCGGTGTCGCGCCTGTCCGACCTGTTCCGTGACATCACGCTCGAATACGATCACCTCGCCACCATCGAACCGATCAACCTCGGCTTCGACGAAGCGGCGCGGCATATCCGCGAACGGATGGCGAGCGAGCGCTGCGATGTGGTGATCGCGGCGGGCTCGAACGGCGCCTACCTCAAGGGCCGGGTTTCCGCGCCGGTGGTCAATGCCAAGGCCAGCGGCTTCGACGTATTGCAGGCCTTGAGCCGTGCGCGCAAGGTGTCGCCCCGTGTCGGTGTGATCAGCTACCAGCAGCCGTTGCCCGAGCTGGCGGATTTCTCGGCCACCTTCGGCCTGACGATCGACCAGCGCAGCTATGTCACGCGCGAGGATGCGCGCGCGGCGATCAAGGAAATGAAGGCGGCGGGCATCGAGGTCATCGTCGGCGCGGGGCTGATCACGGACCTCGCCGAAGAAGCGGGCGTGGGCAGCGTGTTCCTGTACTCGGCGGCGTCGATCCGCCAGGCCTTCGACGATGCGCTCGAGGTGGCGCGCCTGACCCAGCTCGAAGCGAACCGCATCCGGCGCGGCCCGTCCCGGGACACACGGCCTGCGCGGCGCGGCCTGAACGACCTGCGCGGCGAGTCCGGCGCCATGGAACGCCTGCGCCAGACGACCGTGCTGTATGCGCGCTCGCCCGCGACCGTACTGATCGAAGGCGAAACCGGCAGCGGCAAGGAACTGGTCGCCCAGGCGATCCACCGCGAGGGGCCGCGCAGCCTGGGACCGAACCGGCCTTTCGTGGCGGTGAACTGCGGCGCGATCGCCGAGTCGCTGCTCGAGTCCGAACTCTTCGGGCACGAGGAAGGCGCCTTCACCGGCGCGCGCCGCGGCGGCCATGCGGGACTGTTCGAGGCGGCCGACGGCGGCACGCTGTTTCTGGATGAGATCGGCGAAATGCCGCTGGCCTTGCAGACGCGGCTGCTGCGGGTGCTGGAAGAGCGCGAGGTGGTGCGCGTGGGCGGCACGCGTCCGGTGCCGATCGCCGTGCGGGTGATCAGCGCCACCCACTGCGACCTGGAAAGCCGCGTGCGCGAGGGGCGCTTCCGCGCAGACCTGTTCTATCGCCTCGCGGTGCTGCGCCTGGGCGTGCCGCCGCTGCGCGCGCGGGCAGAGGATATCGCGCCGCTGGCGGAATGGTCG
This sequence comes from Massilia sp., assembly GCA_028292765.1. Taxonomy (GTDB): domain Bacteria; phylum Pseudomonadota; class Gammaproteobacteria; order Burkholderiales; family Burkholderiaceae_D; genus Telluria. Next base: position 3,527 of record JAQGLR010000081.1, read on the forward strand.
CTCAAGGGCGCGCTGGCGGCACTGGGCGCCCGGCCGCATCCGAACCTGCATGCGGAGGTGACGGCCTGTGCGCCGCTGCTGGAGCGCTACCGCTGGCCGGGCAACGTGCGCGAGCTGCGCAACCTGACGGAGCGGCTGGCCCTGTTCCTCGCGGCCGAGCCGCTGCAGGCGCTCACGCCCGGCTTTTTACTCGCGCTTGCTCCGGAACTGGGGCGGAGCGACGCCCCGGCGCAGGCCCCGGCCCCGGCCCCGGCCCCGGCCTCGCCGGCGGAAAGCGCCGCCGAGGTGCTGGAGCGCTTCGGCGGCCAGCGCGACGCCGCCGCCCGCCACCTCGGCATCAGCCGCACGACCCTGTGGCGCCGGCTGCGGACAGGGGCCTGACAGGCCCGCCCGCGAAGGCCATCAACGCACGCAGGTAACGTAAGCCTTGTTTTCGTCGGCGAAGGACATGGTGGTACTGGTCGCCAGGTTGACCGCGTAGTGCTGCTTCTCGGCGGCGCCGGCAGTGGACGACCAGGTGTCGAGCATGATCCATCCCTTGTTGGCCAGTTCGCCGGATCCCACCAGGCTCGTGAGCTCGAACTGGGTCGGCAGTCGCCACCCGTTCGAGCCATTGATCTTCACACCCTTGCAGAACGCATCCGCAGCCGCCCATGCCATCCCGAACGAGGTGGGCATCCACGACAGCGCTCCCGACGTGACATAGGAGGCCGTCGTCGCGGGTGCGACGCACACGCCATTCTCGTTGACGGTCGGCGCCTCGCAGACGCGCTTCGCCACGGTCAGCGTGGTGCTGGTCGAGGTCGGGTAATAGCTGCCCTTCGCGCCCTGCTGCGCCGTGATCGTACTGGTGCCGGCCACGCCGACGATGATCGTGTCGCCTTCGATCCTTCCGACGCTCGTGTTGCTGCTGGTGTAGAAGAATGCGGCCGGGCTCTTCGAGGTCGGCGCCGTCAGCCTGATCGGCGCATCGCCTTCGGTCGCGGTGAGCGCCGCGAAGGGGCCGAGTTCCACGCCGTCGTTGCCGCCGCAGCTAGCCAAAAGGAATAACGCGCCGGTCACGACAAGGGAGAGGATGCGTGTGGTGGTCATGGTGTCGAGAGTGGTAATCGGTGATGGCAAGATGATTGCTCTAGTCTAACATTCGAATGGAATTCCATTGGCAAATATTCAAGCCAACAGCGGCCCGGCGGGCCGCGCACACTCTACCGGGCAATCCAGAAGCTCCCCTGATAAATCGCATATAGCCATGAGAATTTCTTATTATTAAGGCAACAACGGCGGTGCTATGCTGGCACGTGGACACAGTTCGCGCCAGTGCAAACCCCGCGTCCGGAAACGGCCGTACCATGCCTTTTTATCACGGCCCTTTCCGCAGTCGCGGCGCCCACAAGGCGCCTTTGGAGGCAATATGCAACGCACACCCCAGCACCCGTCCCAAGCCGCAATCTTTTCCCTGATCGGCAACACCCCGCTGGTGCAGGTCACCCGCATGGATACCGGTCCGTGCCAGTTATTTTTAAAACTGGAATCGCAGAATCCCGGCGGCTCGATCAAGGACCGCATCGGCCGCGCCATGATCGAAGCGGCCGAGCTCGACGGCAGCCTGAAGCCGGGCGGCGTCGTGGTCGAGGCGACCGCCGGGAATACCGGCCTGGGCCTGGCGCTGGTGGCGCGCATCAAGGGCTACCGGGTGGTGCTGGCGGTGCCCGACAAGATGGCGGCGGAAAAGGTATTGCACCTGAAAGCCCTGGGCGCCGAGATCCACCTCACCCGTTCCGATGTCGGCAAGGGCCACCCGGAGTACTACCAGGACTATGCCGCGCGCCTCGCCCGCGAGATTCCCGGCGCCTGGTTCGCCGACCAGTTCAACAACCCGGCCAATCCGCGCGCCCACGAAACCACGACCGGGCCCGAGCTCTGGGAGCAAACCAGCCACGAGCTCGATGCGATCGTGGTCGGCGTCGGCTCGTCCGGCACGCTGACCGGCCTGTCGAATTATTTCGGCCGGGTCCAGCCCGACCTCGAATTCGTGCTGGCCGACCCGAAAGGCTCGATCCTGGCCGAGTACGTGAATACGGGACACCTCGCCAGCGAAGCCGGTTCCTGGGCGGTCGAAGGCATCGGCGAAGACTTCATCCCCGGCATCGCCGACCTGTCGCGCGTGCGCAGCGCCTACACCATCACGGACGAGGAAAGCTTCCATACGGCGCGCGCCCTGCTCCAGCAGGAGGGCATCCTGGCCGGCTCGTCGACCGGCACCCTGCTGGCCGCGGCACTCAAATACTGCCGCGCGCAGACCAGCCCGAAACGCGTCGCCACCTTTGTGTGCGACACCGGCACGCGCTACCTGACAAAAGTCTACAGCGACGGCTGGATGGTCGACCAGGGTTTGCTGCAGCGCCCGAAAATGGGCGACCTGCGCGACCTTGTCGGGCGCCGCTTCGACGCCGGCGAAGTGGTGACGGTGGCGCCGACCGACACCCTGCTCACCGCATTCAACCGCATGCGCAGCAGCGACCTGGCGCAGATGCCGGTCATCGACCAGGGCCGCCTGGTGGGCATCATCGACGAGTCCGACCTGCTGCTGCACGTCACGACCGAGGCCAGGCACTTCGGCTCGCACGTGGCCGACACGATGACGGCGCAGCTGCAAACCCTGCGCCCCTCGGCCAGCATGCAGGACCTGCGCGGCATCCTCGACCGCGGCCTGACCGCCGTGATCCTCGATGACGACCGCGTCGACGGCCTGCGCTTCTACGGCCTGATTACCCGCTTCGACCTCCTCAACCACTTGCGCAGGACGCTATCGTGAGCCCATCCGACACCCGGCAGCACATCGCCACCCGCGTCATCCACGGCGGGCAGTCGCCCGAGCCCGCCACCGGCGCCGTCATGCCGCCGATTTTCGCCACCTCCACTTTCGCCCAGGAGAGCCCGGGCGTACACAAGGGCCTCGACTATGGCCGCTCGCACAACCCGACGCGCTGGGCGCTGGAGCGCTGCGTGGCCGACATCGAGAGCGGCAGCGCGGCCTTTGCCTTCGCCTCGGGCCTGGCCGCCATTTCAGCGGTGCTCGAACTGCTGCCGGCCGGCTCGCACATCGTGGCCGGCGACGACATGTACGGCGGCACCTACCGCCTGTTCGAGCGCGTGCGCCGGAAAAGCGCCGGGCACGATTTCACCTACGTGAACC
>JAQGLR010000144.1 GCA_028292765.1 Massilia sp.
GCTGAAGCTGGCGAGCACGCCGCCGAGCGCGATCGAGGCCTGGCCCGGGGCATTCGCCAGGCGCGCCATCGTGAGGGCCAATACGGGGGGCGTCTTCGGGTTTGCTGACCACGGCCGGTTCAGCAGGCGGAAGGTGCTGGCCGCCAGCCGTGGCATCAGGCCGATCCCGCCGACCAGCAGCAGGGCGATCGCGACATAGCCGAACAGCGGCAGCTCGAACACGGGCGGCGCGAACGCGAAGGCCGCGGCCAGCGCCAGGCAGGCCAGCGAGGGCCACACGCGCGACAGGCTTGATAAGGCGGCCTCGTCGTTGCCGGATTTGAGGGCGACGGCAGGCCTGGCACGCGCCGCTTCCATCGCGGGCGCCAGGCAGCCGAGCAGGGCGACGCCAAGGCCGAGGGCAAAAAAGACGAAAGCCGCAACCGGGGTGAACACGACCTGCGGCTTGATGCCGGGGAAATAGCCGGCGCCGAGGTCGCCGCCAAACAGGCGCAGGGCCGTCGCTGCGAGCGCGTAGCCGGCGGCCACGCCCAGCGCGGCGCCGATCACGCCCAGGCTCGCGCCCTCGACCAGCACCTGGCGCAGCAACTGGCGGCGCTCGACGCCGAGCACGCGCAGCAGCGCGAACTGGCTGCGGCGGCGCATCACCGACAGCGCTTGTGTCGAGAACACGAGGAAGGCGCCGGTGAACAGGGCCACCAGGGCGAGTACCGTCAGGTTGACGCGGTAGGCGCGGCTCAGGTTATTGTTGCGGCTTTCCTGGTCGCTGTCGTTTGGTTGCTGGATGCGGAATCGTCCGGGGAAGCGGCGTTCGAGGTCGGCGCCAAGCTGCTGCTCGAAGCCTGCGCGATTCACGCCGCCCTGCAGTTTCAGGTCGACGCGCGACAGGCGCCCGAGCTGGCCGAAGCGCCACTGCAGCGCGCCGATGTCCATCACGCCGAAACGCTGGCCGGGCCGGGCGCGCGCGACCGGGCCGGCCACCCGCAACGAAAAATCGGTGGTGCCGGCGCGCACGACCAAAGGAGCGTCCTTGCCCAGGTTTACCCAGCTTTGCGCGGCCGGCGACAGGAAGATCGTCGCGTCGCCCAGCACGTCGCTGCCGCGTCCCTCGGCGGGAACGCCGAGCAGGTCGGGCGCGATGTGGCCTGCCCGCAGCGGGTCGATGCCGACCAGGCGCAGCGACCCTTGCGCCGCGGGCACGGCCGCCTGCAGCTCGAGCACGGGCGAGGCGAGCGCCACACCCTCGTATTGCGCGAGCACCGGGTAGATCGCTTCGTCGAACGTGGCCTCGCGCCCCAGCACCTGGATGTCGGCCTGGCCGGACAGGCTCTTGATGGCGGCGGAGAATTCGTTAAAGGCGGCCGCGTTGATCAGGTGGATGGCAAAGCCCATCGCCACGCCGACCGCGATCGCCGTCACGGCCAGCATGGCGCGCACGGGGTGTGCGCGCCATTCGCCGAGCAGCAGCCAGCGCGACAGGACGCTCAGGCCGGACATTCCACCGCCAGCACGCATGCCGCGATCACCACCATGATGCGTCGCTCCCCCCGGCTCATAGGATTTTGCCGGGGTTCATGATGCCGAGCGGGTCGAGGGCGGCTTTGATGGCACGCATCATGTTCAGTTCGACCGGGTCCTTGTAGCGTCTCAGGTCGTCGACCTTGAGCGCCCCGATGCCGTGTTCGGCCGAGATCGAGCCGTCGAACGCGGCCACGCTGTCGTGGACGATGCGGTTGATCGCCTCCTGGTTGCCGAGGAAAGCGTCGTGCGCGACGCCTTCCATCGGCGCCACGTTGTAGTGCAGGTTGCCGTCGCCGAGGTGGCCGAAGCAGACCACCTGGCAGCCGGGAAAGGCGGCGGCCAGTTGGGCGTCGGTGGCGGCGATGAAGTCGGCGATGCGCGAGATCGGCAGCGACACGTCATGCTTGATGTTCTTGCCCGCGCTGGCCTGGGCCAGCGGGATGTGTTCGCGCAGCTGCCATAGCCCGCCCGACTGCGCCGTCGACATCGCCACGACGGCATCGATCGCCAGGCCGCCCTCGAGCGCCGCCTCGATGCCGGACTCCAGCAGCCCGATCGCGTGTTCTTCCGATTCGCTGCTCGACACTTCGAGCAGCGCATATTGGGCGTGCGTGCCTGCGAACGGGCGCGGCAGGTGCGGGAAGTGGGCGGCCACCAGGCGCAGGCAGAAATCCGACATCAGCTCGTAGGCCGTCAGGCTCGAGCCGCACACGTCCTGCATCAGCGACAGCAGGGCCAGCGCGCGCCCCGGCGAATCCATCGCCACCAGCGCGGTCGTGGCCGCCTTCGGCTGCGGGTAGAGTTTCAGCACGGCCGCCGTGATCACGCCCAGCGTGCCTTCGGCGCCGACATACAGTTCGCGCAGCGCGTAGCCGGTGTTGTCCTTGCGCAGCGCGCGCAGGCCATCCCAGACCTCGCCCTGGGGCGTGACGACTTCGAGTCCCAGGCAGAGCTCGCGTGTATTGCCATAACGAAGGACTGCCGTGCCCCCGGCGTTGGTCGACAGGTTGCCGCCGATGGTGCAACTGCCTTCGGCCGCGAGCGAGAGCGGGAACAGCAGGCCGGCATTGCTTGCCGCTTCCTGGATTTCCTGCAGGATGGCGCCCGCCTGCACCAGGATCGTGCGATTGGTCGTGTCGACCTCGAGGATACGGTTCATGCGCCGCAGCGACAGCACGACCGCCGTGCCGCTGGCGTCGGGCACGCTGCCCAGCACGAGTCCGGTGCGCCCGCCCTGCGGCACGACCGGCACCCGCGCGGCCGCGCAGGCGGCGACCAGTTGCGCCACCTGGCTGGTGTCGGCGGGCAGCAGCACCGCCCGGGCGCGCCCCGTGAAGCGGCCGCGCCAGTCGGTGAGGTAGGGCGCCATCGCCGGCTCGTCCGCCAGCACCCAGGGCGCGCCGACAATGCTGCGGCAGCGCCCGAGGAAATCCTCAGTCATGCGGCACTTTCACCTTGTCGAGCAGTTCCTTGGCGAGCTTTTGCGCGGCCTTCTTGTAGGGCCGCAGGTACAGCAGGGCGCAAGCAAAATAAATACAAACCAGCACTACCTCGCCCATGGCCATGAAGCGCGAGGCTTCGCTGGTGTCGCTCCAGGCGCGCACCGCGCCTTCGGTGAAATAGATGAGGATGACCATCGACGACCATTGCAGCGTGTACAGGTCGCGCTTGACGACGCCGCGCAGGGGAACGAGCAGCGGCAATGCCTTGAGCGCGAGCAGCGAGCCGCCCGGGTGCAGCGGGGCAACCCACATTTCCCAGACCACCAGCCAGCCGATCAGCAACACCAGGCTGGCGATGGCGCTACCGAGAAAAAGCTTTGGGGTTCGCATCAACGTGATCCCTGCAGAGGTAGGTGCAACTTCGCGGCGGCCTCGGCCAGGCGGCGTCCGAGTGCGATCGCAAGGCGCTTTTCGTCTTCCGTGACCGCCTTGTCGCCGTCGATCCCGGCCCAGTGCGTGGCGCCGTAGGGGCTGCCGCCGCTGGCCGTCGTCATCAGTTCCGGATGGGTGTAGGGCAAGCCCATCACCAGCATGCCGTGGTGCAGCAGCGGAATCATCATCGACAGCAAGGTCGCCTCCTGGCCGCCGTGCAGGCTGCCCGTGGAGGCGAACACGACCGCAGGTTTGCCGGACAGGGTGCCGGCCAGCCATTCGGCCGCGGTGCCGTCAAGGAAGTATTTCATCGCCGCTGCCATGTTGCCGAAGCGCGTGGGCGAACCCAGCGCCAGTCCCGCGCATTCGGCCAGGTCTTGCAGCTCGACATAGGGCGCGCCGCCACCGGGAATGGCGGGCTCGGTTGCCTCGGTCACGGTCGAGACTGCCGGTACGGTACGCAGGCGCGCCTCCACGCCGGGCACGCTCTCGACGCC
>JAQGLR010000175.1 GCA_028292765.1 Massilia sp.
CGGCAATCCGGCCAACACCAATGCCTATATCGCCATGAAGTCGGCGCCGAACCTGCCAAGCAAGAACTTCACCGCCATGCTGCGCCTGGACCACAACCGCGCCCTGTCGCAGGTTGCCACCAAGCTGGGCAAACCCGTCGGTTCGATCGAAAAGATGGCCGTCTGGGGCAACCACTCGCCGACGATGTACGCGGACTACCGTTTCGCCACCGTCGACGGCCAGTCGGTCAAGCAACTTATTAACGACGACGCCTGGAACCGCGACACCTTCCTGCCGACCGTCGGCAAGCGCGGCGCCGCCATCATCGAGGCACGCGGTGCATCGTCGGCGGCATCGGCCGCCAACGCGGCGATCGACCACGTGCGTGACTGGGTGCTGGGCACGGGCGGCAAGTGGACCACGATGGGCATTCCGTCGGACGGTTCGTACGGCATTCCGGAAGGCGTGATGTTCGGCTTCCCGGTGACCACCGAAAACGGCGAATACACGATCGTCCAGGGCCTGGAGATCGACGAGTTCTCGCAAGAGCGCATCAACCTGACGCTCAAGGAACTGACCGAAGAGCGTGAAGGCGTGGCGCACCTGCTGGCGTAATCCATTCAGGGGCAGATGACCAGCCCGGCTGGTCATCTGCGACGCCTGCGTTCTCGCCGTGCCGCTTTGTCGGCACGGCTTTTTCGCTTCTAATCAGCGCTTTGACAGAAACAAACATGCATCCATCCGAGGTTTTATTCCAGGGCAAACGCCAGCCGCTCCTGCTTCCCGCCTGCGATCACTACGCCGGCTCGGAAAAGCTGATGCGCAAGTCGATGGCCCTGCAACAAGAGCTTGGCCCCCTGTTCGACATCACCTTCGACTGCGAGGACGGCGCCGCCGCCGGCAACGAAGCGGCGCACGCGCAGCTCGTCGCCATGCTCGTCAACAGCGAAGACAACCGCTTCGGCCGTATCGGCGTGCGCCTGCACGACATCGACAGCCCCCACTTCGTGCAGGACGTCGTCACCATCGTCGGCGCCGCGGCCACCAGGCTGGCCTACGTCGTGCTGCCCAAGCCGAACGGCATCGAGGACGTACGGCGCGCGCTGGAAATGATCAACCGCGTGGCGCTGCCGAACGGGCGTCCGGCCTTGCCGGTGCACGTGCTGGTCGAAACCCACGGCGCCCTGCATGATGCCTACGAGATTGCCGCCCTGCCCCAGGTCGAGTGCCTGTCCTTCGGCATCATGGATTTCGTGTCGGCGCACTTCGGTGCGGTGCCGGCCAGTGCGATGCGCACGCCGGGACAGTTTTCCCATCCATTAGTTGTCCGCGCCAAGCTGGAGATGGTTGCGGCATGTCATGCGCATGGCAAGGTGGCCTCGCATAATGTGACGACCGAAATCAAAGACAGTGCGATTGTGGCGAATGATGCACAACGCGCCGGCGCCGAATTCGGTTTTACGCGCATGTGGAGCATCCACCCTGACCAGATCAAACCGATCGTCAAGGCGTTTACGCCCCGTCTGTCGGAAGTGAACGAGGCCACCAACATCCTGCAGGAAGCGATGGCGGCGAATTGGGGACCGATTGCTCAGCATGGGCGCTTGCATGACCGCGCCAGCTACCGATATTATTGGACTGTGTTGCAGCGCGCGAAGCTGGCCGGCCTGGCGCTGCCTGAATCCGCGGCGGCAATCGTCAACCCACCGGAATCGAACTAATGGCCACCTCCCCAAAACACCTGCTCGCCGCCGGCGCTTTCGCGCTCGCGGCCCTCGGCCTGTGCAACGCTCCCGCGTTCGCAGCGCCTGAAACGAATCACCCGAAAGCCGCCGACGTCCTGAAGGCGAAAAAAGCGAAATCCTCGAAGGGCAAGAAAGCTGCCGCAGTTGCAACCAGCGCCGCAGGGGACAACTGGGCTCCTGCCGAAGAAGCGGAACCGGACATTACCGACACCAAGGTCACCGAGTACAACTGTGAGCTGAACAACAAGGTCACGATCTACACCAACGAAAACGACAACGGGCATATCGCACTGCGCTGGAAGAAGCGCGTGCACCGCCTGGAGCGGGTCGGCACCACCACCGGCGCGATGCGTTTCGAGAATACGAATTTCCGCCTGATCTGGATTGGCATACCGTCGAAGGGCATCCTGCTCGACTCGCGCCTGAATCGCCAGCTGGCCAATGAATGCAAGACTGCCGAACAGGCCGCACCACTGGTCGCTGTCGGCACGGAAGAAAAGAAAAGCTGAATTACCCCCGTTGCCCGATATTCGTATTGAAGCAATTACAAGAGAAACCACTGAAGGAGAGCTTATGTCTCGCAACACCCTGAACACGCTGAAGGATTTCCCGCTTGCAGCGGGCCAGTCCGGCCAGTTCTATTCGCTGCCGGCGCTGGGCGAAAGCCTGGGCGTGAACCTGTCGCGCCTGCCGGTGTCGATCCGCATCGTCCTCGAGTCCGTGTTGCGTAACTGCGACGGCAAGAAGGTCACCGAAGAACACGTCCGCCAACTGGCGAGCTGGAACGCGACCGCCGAGCGCACCGACGAGATTCCTTTCGTCGTTGCCCGCGTCGTGCTGCAAGACTTCACCGGCGTGCCGCTGCTGGCCGACCTGGCCGCGATGCGCAACGTCGCCAACAAGATGGGCATCGATGCCAAAAAGATCGAGCCGCTGGTGCCGGTCGACCTCGTCGTCGACCACTCGGTCACCATCGACCACTTCCGCGAGCCGGGCGCGCTCGACCTGAACATGAAACTGGAATTCCAGCGCAATAACGAGCGCTACCAGTTCATGAAGTGGGGCATGCAGGCCTTCGACACCTTCGGCGTCGTGCCTCCGGGCTTCGGCATCGTCCACCAGGTCAACCTCGAGTACCTGGCGCGCGGCGTCATGCGCCAGGGCGAGACCTACTACCCTGACACCCTGGTCGGCACCGACTCGCACACCACCATGATCAACGGCGTCGGCGTCGTCGGCTGGGGCGTGGGCGGCATCGAAGCCGAAGCCGGCATGCTGGGCCAGCCGGTCTACT
>JAQGLR010000190.1 GCA_028292765.1 Massilia sp.
GGGGCCTGCTGGGCAAGGCCCCGGCCCTGGTCGACAAGGCGCGTGCCGGCAGCCTGGTGCTGGCGCGCGGCGCCGACCTGCCGCGCGGGCTGGACGCGGGCCCGGCCGTGCATGAGCAGCTGCGCAAGCTCGGCCGTGAAGGCTACCTGGTGCGGCGCGCGCGCCTGGACGGCGTGCCGGTGACCCTCATCGCGGCGAATGCCGACATCGGCCTGCTGTACGGCAGCTTCGCCTGGCTGCGCCAGTTGCAGCTCGGCGCCGACGCCGGCCGCGGCGAGGCAGCGCTGATATCGCAGCCGACGCTGCCCCTGCGCGTGCTGAACCACTGGGACAACCTGGACCGCACCGTGGAACGCGGCTATGCCGGCGAATCGATCTGGAACTGGTGGGAACTGCCCGCCATCATCGATCCGCGCTACACGGACTACGCGCGCGCCAACGCCTCGCTCGGCATCAACGGCACGGTCCTGAACAACGTGAATGCCAAGGCCGAGGTATTGGGTGCGCCCTTCATCGCCAAGGCCGCCGCCATCGCCGGCGTGCTGCGTCCCTACGGTATCCGGGTGTATCTGTCGGTGCGCTGGTCGACCCCGCTCGAACTGAAGGAAACCAGGACGGCCGATCCGCTCGACCCCGAGGTGGCCGCCTGGTGGAAGCGCAAGGCCGACGAGATCTACCGCACCATCCCCGACTTCGGCGGCTTCCTGGTCAAGGCGAATTCGGAGGGCCAGCCCGGCCCCCAGGACTACCGCCGCAACCACGCCGACGGCGCCAACATGCTGGCGCGCGCCCTCGCGCCGCACGACGGCATCGTGATGTGGCGCGCCTTTGTGTACGCGTCGCCGGAAGAATCGAAGGCCGGCCGCAGTCCCGATCACAAGCACGACCGCGCGGCCGAGGCTTACGCCCAGTTCCAGCCGCTGGACGGCAGGTTCGACAAGAACGTGCTGGTGCAGGTGAAGAACGGCGCGATCGACTTCCAGCCGCGCGAGCCGGCGCACCCGCTGTTCGGCGCCATGCCGCACACGCCCCTGATGATGGAATTCCAGATCACCAAGGAATACCTGGGCTACGCCACCCACCTGGCCTACCTCGGCCCGATGTTCCAGGAAACCTTGGCCTTCGACACCCGCGCCGGCGGCCGCGCCTTGACTGTGGCCCAGACCGTGCAGGGAGCCCAGGCCGGACGCGTGGGCGGCATCGCCGGCGTGGCCAACATCGGCAGCAGCCGCAACTGGAGCGGCTCCACTTTCGACCAGGCCAACTGGTATGCCTTCGGACGCCTGGCCTGGGACCAGGGCCTGGACAGCCGCGCCATCGCGCGCGAGTGGGCGGCCCAGACCTTCGCCGCGGACGCGCGCCTGCTCGATCCGGTCACCGCCATCATGCTGCGCTCGCGCGAAGCCGTGGTCGACTACATGACCCCGCTCGGCCTGCACCACCTGATGGGCACCGGCCACCACCACGGCCCCGCGCCCTGGGTCGACAACCTCGAGCGCGCCGACTGGAACCCGGTGTATTACCACCGCGCCGGCCGCGACGGCATCGGCTTCGACCGCGGCCCCGGCGGCAGCAATGCCGTGGCCCAGTACGCACCCGAGGTGGCGCGCCGCTTCGCCGCGCCGGCCACCACGCCGCCCGAATTGCTGCTCTGGTTCCACCGCCTGCAGTGGAGCCATCGCATGCCATCCGGCCGCACGCTGTGGGAAGAACTGGTGAACCGCTACGACCACGGCGTGGCCGAGGTGGCCGCCATGGAAGCCGAATGGCAGCGCCTGCGGCCGCTGGTCGACGCCCGCCGTTTCGAGGAAGTGGCCCAGCGCCTGGCCCAGCAGCACCGCGAGGCCGGGTGGTGGCGCGACGCTTCCATTGCGTACTTCCAGCAGATGTCGGGGCTGCCTTTGCCGGCCGGCGTGCGCGCACCGGCGCGCACCCTCCAGCACTACCAGTCGCTCAGCTTCCCCCATGCGCCGGGCCGCGGCTGAGCGCCCCCGGATCTTCACCCGCCCAACCCCGGAGACCTTCCGATGAATCTTATTGACCGCTCGACCACGCCGACCATCGTCGAGATGCAGGTGATCCCGGTTGCTGGCCGCGACAGCATGCTGCTCAACCTGTGCGGCGCCCATGCGCCGTATTTCACCCGCATCCTGGTGCTGCTGACAGACAGCTCGGGCCACGTCGGCATGGGCGAGGTGCCCGGCTCGAACGGCATCCTGCTGGCCCTGGAAAAGCTGGTGCCGCTGGTGACCGGCACCGAAATCGGCCGCTACAACCGGACCCTGAACGGGCTGCGCGCCGCCATCTCGGGCGCCAGCCACCAGGTCACCTCGAGCGCCGAAGCGGCCGTGATGAAGCAGCCGCATGAAATCAACCTGCGCCTGGAAAACGTGGTGACGGCGGTCGAGGCGGCCCTGCTCGATTTGCTGGGCCAGCACCTGGGGGTTCCGCTGTGCGAACTGCTGGGCGAGGGCCAGCAGCGCAGCCACGTGCCGATGCTGGCCTACCTGTTCTACATCGGCGACCGCGGGCGCACCGACCTGCCTTATGACGATGACGCCGGCCGCGATGGCTGGTACCGCAGGCGCAACGAGGAAGCCTTGACCCCGGAAGCGATCGGCGACCTGGCCGCGGCGGCGGTCGACCAGTACGGTTTCCGGGACTTCAAGCTCAAGGGCGGCGTGATGCGCCCCGAAGAGGAAATGGCGGCGGTCGCCGCGATCAAGCGCCGCTTCCCCGACGCCGGCGTGACGCTCGACCCGAACGCCGCCTGGTCGCTGGCCGAGGCCATCGCCGCCTGCCGCGGCCAGGGTCACCTGCTGGCCTATGCGGAAGACCCCTGCGGCCCGGAAAACGGCTATTCGGGACGCGAGATCATGGCCGAATTCAAGCGCGCCACCGGCATCCGCACGGCCACCAACATGGTGGCCACCGACTGGCGCCAGATGGCCCATTCGCACCTGCTGGGCGCGGTCGACATCCCGCTGGCCGACCCGCATTTCTGGACCATGCAGGGCTCGGTGCGCCTGGCCCGGCTGTGCCACGACTGGGGCCTGACCTGGGGCTCGCATTCGAACAACCATTTCGACGTGTCGCTGGCGATGTTCACCCATTGCGCGGCGGCGGCGCCGGGGACGATCACGGCGATCGACACCCACTGGATCTGGCAGGAAGGCCGCGAAAGGCTGACGCGCGAACCGCTGCAAATTGTCGGCGGCCAGGTCGCGGTGCCGGAACGCCCGGGACTCGGCATCGAGCCGGACATGGCGCGCATCGCCGAGGCGCACGCGTTGTACAAACAAGTCGCCGCCGGCGCGCGCGACGATGCGATGGCGATGCGCTACCTGGTGCCCGGCTGGACCTACGATCCGAAGCGGCCCAGCCTGGGGCGCTGATTGCTCGCATGAATATGCCGCGTCCGACAATCAAGGGACTGCGCTGGTGGATGATCGGCCTGATCATGCTGGGGGCGGTCATCAACTACCTGACGCGCAGCTCGCTGGCCGTGGCCGCCCCCACCGTGCTCGCCGACCTGGGCATCACCACCCAGGAATACTCGTACATCACGGCCGCCTTCCAGGGGGCGATCATGCTGCAGCCGCTGTGCGGCTATGTGCTCGATGTGATCGGCCTGAAGTACGGCTTCGCGCTCTTCGCGGCAGCCTGGTCGCTCATCTGCATGGCGCACGGGCTGGCGACCAACTGGCAGGCCCTCGCCGTCCTGCGCGGCCTGCTCGGGCTGGCCGAGGGATCGGCCAATCCGGCCGGGATGAAGGCGGTGTCCGAGTGGTTTCCGGCCAGGGAGCGCGGCCTTGCGGGCGGCGTCTTCAATATGGGCGCCTCCTTCGGTTCGATGCTGGCGCCGCCGCTGGTGGTGTGGGCGATCCTGTACTACAACTGGCAGTCCGCATTCGTCATCACCGGCGCATTGGGCCTGGTGTGGGTCGCGGCCTGGCTGCTGCTCTACGACGCCCCGGGCCGCCACCGCCGCCTGTCCGCTGCCGAGGCGCAGCATATCGCCGCCGGCCAGGAGCGGCACCTGGAAGGCGACGGCACGCGCCCCTCGATACTCAGCATCCTCAGGCTGCGCAATTTCTGGGGCATCGCCCTGCCCCGCTTCCTGGCCGACCCGGCCTGGGGCACGCTGGCGTTCTGGGTGCCCCTGTACCTGACCACGGTGCGCGGCTTCGACCTCAAGCAGATCGCCATGTTCGCCTGGCTGCCCTTCCTGGCGGCCGACCTCGGCTGCATGTTCGGGCCGCTGGTCGTGCTGGCGCTGCAAAAGCGTGGCGTGCGCCTGGTCAATGCCCGGCGTGGCGCCTTTACGCTCGGCGCCTGCATGATGACGGGCGTCGCCTTTGTCGGCTATGTCGACAGCCCCTATGCCGCGATCGCCCTGCTCAGCCTGGCCGGCTTCGCCCACCAGACCCTGTCCGTCACCGTCATCACCATGTCGTCCGACCTGTTCCGGCGCAATGAAGTGGCCACCGTGGCCGGCATGTGCGGCACCTTCGGCAACCTGGGCCTGCTGATTTTCTCGCTGCTGATCGGCGGCTTGCTGGCGAGCGTCGGCTACACGCCCTTTTTCGTCGCCCTGGCGGTACTCGACCTGCTGGCGGCCGTGCTGCTGTGGTGCCTGGTGCGCGAGCCGGGCGCCCCTATTCCTCATCCCGAAAAACATGATCCAGAACCCCATCCTGCGCGGCTTCAATCCTGATCCATCCATCGTGCGGGTGGGCGACGACTACTACATCGCGACCTCCACCTTCGAATGGTATCCGGGGGTCCAGATCCACCATTCGCGCGACCTGGTCAACTGGCGCCTGTTGAAACGCCCGCTCGAGCGTGCCAGCCAGCTCGACATGCTGGGCGCGCCCGATTCCTGCGGCGTCTGGGCGCCCTGCCTGAGCCATGCGGACGGCATGTTCTGGCTGATCTATACCGACGTCAAGCGCTACGGCCGCACCTCCACCGGAGGCGCCGCCGGCGGCGCCTCGCTGCGCGACTTCCACAATTACCTGGTCACCAGCGCCACCATCGATGGCCCCTGGTCCGATCCGGTGCACCTCAACAGCAGCGGCTTCGACCCGTCCCTGTTCCACGACGACGACGGCCGCAAGTACCTGCTGAACCAGCTGTGGGACCACCGTCCCGGCAGCAAGCGCTTCGCCGGCATCGTGGCCCAGGAGTACTCGGTGGCGCAACGGCGCCTGGTCGGGCGCCGCGAAAACATCTTCCAGGGCACGGCGCACGGCCTGACCGAAGCGCCGCACCTGTACAAGCGCAACGGTTATTACTACCTGCTCACGGCCGAGGGCGGCACCGGCTGGAACCATGGCGTGACCATGGCGCGCGCGCGCCAGCTGCATGGGCCCTACGAGCTGCATCCCGACCAGACCATCCTCAGTTCGCGCCACCGTCCCGATGCCCCACTGCAGCGGGCCGGCCACGCCGACCTGGTCGACACCCAGGACGGCCAGACCTGGATGGTCTACCTGTGCGGCCGGCCGCTGCGCAATCGCGGCACCTGCACGCTGGGGCGCGAGACCGCGATCCAGCCCGTCGTGTGGGGCGCGGACGGCTGGCTGCGCACGCTCGATGGACAGGGAACGGCGCAGCTGCAGGCGGCCGCCCCCGCCCTGCCCGAGCACCGCTTTGCCGCCACGCCGGCCCGTGAAGACTTCGAGGCGGCGCAACTGCCGCTGGCCTTCCAGTGGCTGCGCACGCCGTGGCCGGAAGAGCTGTTCAGCCTGACGGCCAGGCCCGGCCACTTGCGCCTGTATGGCCGCGAAAGCCTGGGCAGCCAGTTCCGCCAGGCCCTGGTGGCCCGTCGCCAGGGCGCGCACTGCTACAGCGCGGCCACCGTGGTCGAGTTCGAGCCCGAGCATTTCCAGCAGCAGGCGGGACTGGTCTGCTACTACGGCGCCGCCAAGTTCCATTACCTGTACATCTCCCACGACGAGGTGCTGGGCAAGCATCTGCGCGCGATGAGCAGCCTGCCCAACCACGTGCAGGCCGACAGTTTCACCGCGCCGGTGGCTTTGCCCGCTGGCCTGCCGGTGGAGTTGCGCGTGGAGGTGGACGAGGAGCGCCTGGTGTTCGGCTACCGCGTCGGCGGCGGCGCCTGGCAATGGCTGGCGCAGGGGTTCGACGCCAGCATCCTGTCGGACGAGGCCAGCGCGCCCGGCCAGCCCAACTTCACCGGCGCCTTTGTCGGCATGGCCTGCCAGGACATGGCCGGCACGGCGCTGCATGCGGACTTCGACTGGTTCGAGTATCGCGAGCGGGCGGTTTGCGTCGATCCCGGGCGGATGGCGTGCGACTGAGAAAGGGTCAGGCGAAACCTCCCTGCCAATCCTGACTGATCTCCCTCAAATAAGCCGGCTTTGACTATGTGAAGATGGCAGCCGAGTGTCGACATGGTTCGACCGCACAATTCATGGAGACGGAAACATGGCGGCGCTGACAAACGAAAATAATTTTCAGCAAGAAATGAAGGCCGGCGAACGTTTCGCATTCGGAGAAAACTGGAGCCGGTTCTTGAGCGTCCTTGATGAAGATCGCATTGTCCAGGCCACCGACAGTCTCAAGAACATGCTGGACGTCGATGACTTGAAGGGGAAGACCTTCCTCGACATTGGCAGCGGCAGCGGTTTGTTCTCCCTTGCCGCCAAACGACTGGGAGCGAAGGTATATTCCTTCGATTACGATCCGCAGTCTGTCGCCTGTGCGACCGAATTGAAAAGACGGTATTTCGACAACGACGCCGATTGGCAGATCCAGCAGGGTTCCGTACTCGATCTGGGCTACGTGAAAAGCCTGGGTAAATTCGACATCACCTATTCATGGGGCGTGCTCCACCACACTGGAAACCAGTGGCAGGCGCTGAGCAACGCCAGCGATACCGTAGCAGAAAACGGAAAGCTGTTTATCGCCCTGTACAATTTCCAACCCTTCTTGAGCAAATACTGGACCTTTGTCAAGCGAACCTACAACAAATTCCCGCTTTCGCGGCCCCTGTTCGTTGCGCTCTATACGCCGAACATGCTGCTGCTCAGGTTGCTGAATGTTCTCAGGAATAGAAAATATGCCCGCGGGATGAGTGTCCGCTACGATTTATACGACTGGCTTGGCGGTTACCCCTTCGAAGTCTCCACGCCCGAGGAGATTTTCGACTATTTCAAAGCCAGGGGCTATCTGCTCAGGAAGATCAGGACGGTTGGTGGAAGGATGGGCTGCAACGAGTTCGTTTTTCAGCGCCAGGATTAGCGATCCAGACTGCTGCGCAGCCAGTTCACTTTGCCTGTCACCGTGGCGCAATCTCTTGCTAACGCAGGCCCGGAATCGGGCTGTACCTGCACTTGTCCAGGCTAGCCAGCGGCACCGCTTCGGCCAGCGCAGCATAACCCGCATGCGACGGATGCAATCCATCGCCGCTGTCCCAGGCCTTGCCCAGGTAGCCCGGGCGGGCCGGGTCGCGCAGCGCCAGGTCGAAATCGAGCACGCCATCGAACACACCGGACTGGCGCATCCAGTCGTTGAACGCCTGCCGCATCGCTTCAATCTGCGCTGAGGGCTTGTAATAGCCGCTTCCCATGAAGGGCGTGATGGTCGCGCCGATCACGCAAATCCCCCTGGCATGGGCGCGCGCGACCATTTGCATGTGCGCATTCTTGAAATCGCCCAGCATGGCGTCGATGGCTGCTGGCGTGTCCTCGTTGGCGCGGCGCAGCACGCCGATGTCGTTGACGCCGATGAAGACGATCGCGTGGCTGACGCCGCTCCGTGATACGACGTCGCGCTCGAAGCGGCTGGCGAGGCTCGGTCCCAGGCCCTCGCGCAGCAGGCGCCCGCCGCCGATGCCGGCGTTGATCACGGCCACCGGCTGCTTGCCGTCCCGCGCCAGCCGGCGCACCAGGTGATCGGTCCAGCGGTTATTGCCGTCGGTGGTGGCGCCGTAGCCGTCGGTGATCGAGTCGCCGATGACGACCAGCGCCCGCGCCGGCGACGAACCTGGTCCTGGCGCTGCCGCACTGACCTCGACGTCGCTGAGCTGGTGCCAGCGCGTGACGGCCTGGGCGCCGTCCAGGGCCAGCGCGTTGGTGTGCCGGCCGCGGGCCAGGAAGCTGTTCGTGCGCGCGCCCGCGTGGCCGGTCTGCTGTCCGGGCGAACCGGACAGGTGCAGCGTCACCGCCACGTCAAGCCCGCGAGCGACCGTCATGTCGACCGGATCGCTGAGGTATTCGCTGCCGGCGGGAATCCGCACCGCCGCGTGTCCGCCGAAACGCAAGGGCTGCAGCGTCCCCGCCAGCACCTCGGACGAACCGGGCCGCAGCGCGCGGCCAATGCTGGCCTCGTTGATGACCAACATCTGCGTGCCATGGACATTGCTGACCCGAACCCGCAGTTTCGTCCCGCCCAGCGATAGCCGGACCACCTGGCGCAGGGTGCCGTCCTGCCACAGGTCGGCGGGCAGGGATTCGGCCTGGCCGAAGGCTTGCAGGGCCGTGCCCCAGCTCGCGACCCAGCGCTCGCCGCCATCGGCGGGCGCCGAAGGCGCCAGGGCCGCGCACCCGCCAAGGCCGAACATGGCGAGGATCAGGATAGCCAGGCGGCCTTGACGATATGGTTTCAAGCGAAGTCTCCTTTCGTGGTATGGAACTACAGGCGCGGACTTTCGGGCGGTCCCAGGTAGCTCGGCTTCAGGCCGCCGGCATCGATCACCAGCTTCTGCACGACCAGGCCAGGGTCGAGCGCCCAGAACTTCAGCACATGCCGTCCCGGAGCGTTGACCCGATGCTGCGTCGTGAAGACCGCGGCGCCATCGGAGACGATCTTCGCCCAGTGCGATTCCGACTCATCCGCATGCACGTTGACGACCTGCGGCGCCTCGTCGTCGATCGACACCGCATAGCGGAAGCCCGCGCCCGGCAGGAACTTCAGCGTGGGCGCGAGCGTCACCTGCACCGCGACCGCGCCGCTGCGCAGCAGGTTGACGTCGTACTCCAGGCGCATGCCCTGCCCCAGGTCCTGCGCCGGGGCGGCGACCGGCAAGGTCGTCACGCCCGACAGGGTGCGGCCATGGCCCGGAATCGTCAGCCAGCTGCGGCCCTCGGGCGCGACCGCACGCGCAAAGTGTCCGGCTTCGATCGACACCACGCCGTCGGTTTCGACGAAGCCTTTGGCGTTGGCAGCTGCCAGCGGGGCCGCGCGGCGCAGCGGCACGTCGACTTTCACGCGCGCGCCGTTCGCGCCGACGACCGTCAGCACCGCCGGTGGCGCGTCAGGCGGAACCTCATCCCAGCGCACATCGACGGTGACGCGCCGTTCGCCGCTAACCTTTCCCTTCACCTCGCTGAGCACCACCCAGGGCTGGCTGGCCTCGATCCGAAAATCGAAAGGCGCGCGGCCGCGGTTGAAAATATCCAGGTAACGCGGTTTTTTCGAGAGTTCGTCGAGCTCGGGCAGGGTCAGGCCTGATACGCCCCATGCCCCCGACGCCCTGGCGCCGCCCTCGACCGCCACGCCCATTTCGGCGGCGGCCGGCACGTCGATCTCCTGCACCGCGGGCAGCACATTGCGCAGCGGGCTGTCCCAGCCGGTGTAACCGAAGCGGGTCTGCGACATCATGTGCTTCCACTTTCCGCCGCCGAGCGCGTGGTATTGCTGCGCCAGCCGCGCGTCCTCCTGGTACAGGGCGCGCACGCGTGCGGCCATGTCGTTGGTGGTGGAGCGGAACTGAGTGGCGTAGTGGCGGTTCATCCCGGCCGCCACGTAAAGCGCGTTCATGTTGGCCGACGCCGCCACCGGATACTGCACCAGCTGGAAGAAAGCGTCGCGCTGCTCGGGCCTCAAGCGCGCCGCCACCTTGCGCGCACGTTCGGCCAGTGCGGCGTATTCGCGTTCGACCCGCCCCGCCTCGTCGTAATGGACGACATCGTAGGTGCCGGGTTCGAGCTGTTCGGGCTTGCGGCGGCCGTTGAAGCGGGTGTACCCCTCCACCAGGCCGGCGATCTCGCTGGCGTGCTCCGGGCCGAATTCGCGCGCCGCCCACAGGCGCAGGTACTCCGGCAGGCGCTCCGCCGGCCAGGCCGCCGGGTTCCACGCGTAATTCAGGAAGAACTCGATGGGCACTTCCATCGGTTTCAGGTCGCCGACGTTGACGATCCACATCCGCTTCGCGTCATGCTGCCACGCCAGGTGCATCTGTTCCCAGATCTTCGGGATCGGCGTCACGTTCAGCCATTTGTACGACCTTGGCCCGCCGACGTAATCGAAGTGGTAATACACGCCCGCACCGCCCGCGCGCCGGCGTTCCGCCGCCGTCGGCAAGCGCCGGATATTGCCCCAGTTATCGTCGCACCACAGCAGCAGCACGTCATCGGGCACGCGCATGCCGCGCTCGTAATAGCCCTGCACTTCCTTGTACAGTGCCCACATCTGCGGCACCTCGCCGCTTGCCTTGCCGGTCTCGCGTTCGATGATGGCGCGCTGGTCGGACACGATTTTTTGCAGCAGGTCGACGTTGTCGTGTTCGGACATCGGCTCGTCGCCGTCTCCGCGCATGCCGAGGGTGATCACGCGCTCGTAGTCGCGCGTCGCGCGCAGCCCGTCGCGCCAGAAGTCCTGCAGCGCCGGCGCATTCTTGCTGTAGTCCCAGGGCCCCTTGCCGAAGCGGCTCCATTCGGCGTGGGCGCGCATCATCGGCTCGTGATGCGAGGTGCCCATGATGATGCCCATTTCGTCGGCCAGGCGGCCATTCTCGGCGTCGTCGGCGTAGAACGCCGAGGGCAACCACATCGCCGGCCACAGGTAGTTGCCGCGCATGCGCAGGATCAGCTCGAATACTTTTTCGTAGAAGCGATGGTTGAAGCCGCCGTACTTTTCCTTGGCCCAGCTGGTCAGCGCCGGCGCCTCGTCGTTGAGGAAGATGCCGCGGTACTGCACCACGGGGGCGTCGCTGATTTTCGTGCCGGCGGCGACGGCGAGCGTGGCGCGCCGCGCCGGGACCACGTCGGCCCACCACTTCCAGGGCGACACCCCGATCTGTTCCGACAGCGTGTAGACGCCGTAGATGGCGCCGCGCTTGTCGCTGCCGGCCACCACGAGCGCGCGCGCCACACCCGGCATCGGGTTGGGCACCACCTGGATCAGGTAGCCTTCCCACTTGCCGCGCAGGGCGGCGGCATCGATCTTGCCTTCGGCGGCGAGACGGTCGATCAGGGCGCTTTTTCCCAGCGTGCCGACGATGACCACATTGTCCGCACTTCCGGCGGCCTGCCCCAGGGCCGGCCTGGCCCCGGTAACCAGGGCGATATCGCCCTGCAGGTCGGCCACCGCGCGCCGCACCCCCGCGTGCTCGAACGGGTCGACCAGTAAAGGCGCGGCGCGCCCCTGCCCGGCCAGCACCACCGACTGCGCGCCGGCCTCGAAGCGCACGAACTGGCGCTCGCCCAGCGCCCAGGCCGACGGCGCGGCCAGCGCAGTAACAAGCAACAGCGCAAGCCCAAGCGCAAGCCCCAGCGCCGGCGCGCGCCGGCATCGCCTCCCGATCGATTCCATGGACTGCCCTTTCAGCGCCTGTTGCCGCGGGTCGCCACGTCCAGCCAGACCGCCAGCGTCAGGATCAGGCCCTTGACGATCATCTGCCAGTAGGTATCCACGTCCAGCATCGACATGCCGTTGTCCAGGCTGGCCATGACCAGCGCCCCGACCAGCGCGCCTTGCACGGTGCCGGCGCCGCCGCGCATCGAGGTGCCGCCGATGAAGCAGGCGGCGATCACGTCCAGTTCGCCCGACATGCCGGCCGACGGCGAACCCGCCGCCAGCCGCGCGGTGTTGATCAGGCCCGCCAGTGCGCACATCAGGCCCATCAGGCCGAAGATCCACAGCTTCACGGCGCGCACGTTGATGCCCGACAGGCGCGTCGCTTCCATGTTGCTGCCGACGGCGTAGACGCGGCGGCCGAACACGGTCTGGCGCGCGATGTAGCTGAACACGCCCAGCAGCACCAGCAGGATCAGCACCGGCAGCGGAATGCCCTCGTAGCTGTTCAGGGTCGAGATGAAGCCGGCCAGCACCATGCCGACCAGGGCCACCCGGAACGCCAGGCGCCAGGTTGCCGTCACCGGCAGCTTGTGGTGGAGCTGGGTGGCGCGCTGGCGCCAGGCCAGCACGCCGGCCAGCAGGAACAGCCCGATGCCCAGCGCCACGCCGAAGGCGGGCGGCAGGTAGGCCTGGCCGAGCTGCTCGAACTCCGGCGAGATCGGGGCGATGGTCGAGCCGTCGGTGATCCCGAGCACGATGCCGCGGTAGGCCAGCATGCCCCCGAGGCCGACAATGAACGAGGGTATGCCCGCGTAAGCCGTCAGGTAACCGTTGACGAAGCCGAGCAGCAGGCCGCTGGCCAGCACGATCGCCATCGACACCGGCAGCGGCAGCTGGTGGGTGACGTCGAGCACGGCCGCCATCCCGCCGAGCAGGCCGAGGAGCGAGCCGACCGACAGGTCGATCTCGCCGGCGATGATGACGAACACCATGCCGCAGGCGAGGATGCCGGTGATCGACATCTGGCGCATCAGGTTCGACAGGTTGCGCGCCGAAGTGAAGCCGCCGTCGGTCTTCCAGCTGAAGAAGGCCCAGATGAGGGCGATCGCGACCAGCAGCGCCAGGATCTTGTACTGGGTGAAAATCTGCCTGAAGTTGATCGAACTGCCGCTTGTCGCCGTTGTGCGCGCCGCAGCCGCCACGGGCGCTTGTACATTGTCTAGCATTATTTCACCTGTCCAATTGCAGCGGCCAGCACCATTTCCTGGGTCAGGCCTTGATTAACGAAATCGCCTCGCAGCTTGCCCTCGCCCATCACCAGCACCCGGTCGGAGACACCGAGCACTTCGGCCAGTTCCGAGGACACCATGATGATCGAGATGCCCTGGGCGGCAAGCTCCAGCATCAGTTTGTAGATTTCGAACTTGGCGCCGACGTCGACGCCGCGCGTCGGTTCGTCGAGGATCAGCACCTTCGGTCCGGTCAGGAGCATCTTGGCCAGCACCGCCTTTTGCTGGTTGCCGCCCGAGAGCGCCGTGATCGGCAGCGCCGGGCTGGCGGTCTTCAGGCCGAGGCGCCGGATCTGGGCGCCGATCTCGCGCGCCTCCAGGTTGTCGTCGATACGCGACAGCCGCGAATAACGGTGCAGCACCGACAGCGTGATGTTCTCGCCCACCGACAGGTCGCGCACGATGCCGTGCTGCTTGCGGTCTTCCGGCACCAGCGCGAAGCCGGCGCCGATCGCCTTCAAGGGAGTCGAGGTGTCGACGCGTTTCCCCTCCAGCCAGACCTCGCCTTCGTACTCGCCCGGATAGGAGCCGAAGATGGCGCTCACCAGTTCGGTGCGCCCGGCGCCGACCAGGCCGGCGATGCCGAGGATCTCGCCGCGGCGCAGCTGGAACGAGACCTTGTCGACTTTCTTGCGCCCTGGCTGGTCTGCATCGAAGCAGGTGATGTTGCGCGCTTCCATCACCACCTCGCCCACCGGGTGCGGCAAGGACGGATACAACTGGCTCATCTCGCGCCCGCACATCTGGGCGATGATGCGGTCGACATTCATCTGCGCCATCGGCGTGGTGGCGATATGCTTGCCGTCGCGGATGACCACCACGGTGTCGCAGATCGCCGCCACTTCTTCCAGCTTGTGCGAGATGTAGACGCAGGCCACGCCCTTCGCTTTCAGGTCGTGGATGATCTCGAGCAGCACTTCGATTTCGGATGCGGTCAGCGAGGCCGACGGCTCGTCGAGGATCAGCAGGCGCGCCTTCTTGTTGAGCGCCTTGCCGATCTCGATCAGCTGCTGGTGGCCGCCGCCGTAGTTTTTCACCGGCAGCACCACGTTCACGTCGGGCAGCTTCAGCTCGCGCAGGATTTCCTCGGCGCGGCGGTTCATGGCCGGGTAATCGAGGCGCCCGCCAGGCAGGGTGATTTCGTTCCCGAGGAAGATGTTCTCGGCCACCGACAGCTCGGGGACGAGCATCAGCTCCTGGTGGATGATGATGATCCCGGCCGCTTCGGTTTCGCGCACCGAGCGCGCGCGCAGCGGCTCGCCGTCGAGGACGATTTCGCCATCCCAGCTGCCGTGCGGGTAGACCGCCGACAGGACCTTCATCAGGGTGGACTTGCCGGCGCCGTTCTCGCCGCACAGGCCGATGCACTCGCCGGGGCGGATCGCGAGATCGATCCCGTCGAGGGCGGGGACACCGTCGAATCGCTTCGCGATGCCCTTCATTTGGAGGAGATAGCCGGACATTCAGGACTCAGTTCTACATGTGTGAAACAGCAGGTGGAGAGCAGCCAGGGAGGCGCACCCGCCCAGGGGCGCCGTCATCGACGGGGGCCCCAGCGGTGTACCCTCCTTGCGCCGGTTTACTTGCCGGCCAGCTGGGACTGGCTGTAGAAGCCATCCTTGACCAGCAGGTCGACGTTCGACTTGTTCAGCAGCACCGGTTTCAGCAGCATGGAGTCGACATTCTTGAAGCCGTTGTGGAGCTTGGCGTTGTAGGCCGGCTTCTGGTTGCGCACCAGTTGCACCGCCACATTCGCCGCAGTCGAGGCCAGTGCGCGCAGCGGCTTGTAGACCGTCATGGTCTGGGTGCCGGCGATCACGCGGCGCACCGCGGCCAGGTCGGCGTCCTGGCCCGACACGACGACCTTGCCGGCCAGCTTCTGGGCGGCCAGTGCCTGGATCGCGCCGCCGGCGGTGCCGTCGTTGGACGCGACCACGGCATCGATCCGGTTGCCACTCGCAGTCAGCGCGTTCTCGACGATGGCCATCGCCTCGGAGGCGCTCCAGTCCTTGACCCACTGCTTGCCGACGATCTTGATGTCGCCCTTGTCGGCCAGCGGCTGCAGCACCTTCATCTGGCCTTCGCGCAGGATCTTGGCGTTGTTGTCGGTCGGGGCGCCGCCCAACAGGTAGTAATTGCCCTTCGGCTTGAGCGCGACCAGCGACTGGGCCTGCAGCTCGCCGACCGCCTTGTTGTCGAACGAGACGTAGGCATCGACATCGGCATTCAGGATCAGGCGGTCATACGACACCACCTTGATTTTCGCCTTCTTCGCTTCGCGGATCGCGTTGCCCATCACCGTGGCGTTGTAGGGAACGATGACCAGCACGTCCACGCCGCGCGAGATCAGGTTTTCGATCTGGGCGATCTGGCGCTGTTCGCTGGCGTCGGCCGACTGCACGTAGACCTTCGCGCCCAGCTTCTGCGCGGCCGCGGTGAAGTAGTCGCGGTCGCGCGCCCAGCGCTCCAGCCGCAGGTCGTCGATCGAGAAGCCGATCTTCGGGTTCTGGGCGTCCGCCTGTGCGACACCCGCCGTGGACAGCATCCCGCACGCCAGGCTGATTGCCGTGATCAGTTTTTTCATTGTTACGTCTCCTGTAAGTACTTATATTTATATTGGTATTGCCAGTGCAGTGCAGCTCTGCAGCGGGTCCTGCCATTCTGCGCAAAATCCCGCCGCTGCGCCAGCACTGCCGGTGTTTCTTCGTACTGGATTAGTGGTTATGGCGCGGCATGTCGTGGCCGACGCCACGGTAAGACAGCGCCAGCTCCATGCAGGCGCCCGTGTGCAGCTGGCCGACGGTGGCGCGGTAGATCTGCTGCCACGGCGTCTGGTTCGGCGGGATGGCCGGCGGCGCATCCTTGCGGCGCGCTTCGAGTTCCTCGTCGGGGATCAGCACGTCGCAGCGCGCCGTGTTCAGGTCCACGCGCACGACGTCGCCGGTGCGCAGCAGCGCCAGGTTGCCGCCGGCCGCGCTCTCGGGCGAGGCGTTCAGGATCGACGGGCTGTCCGAGGTGCCCGACTGGCGGCCGTCGCCGAGCGTCGGCAAGGCGGTGATGCCGCGCTTGATGAGCGCATCCGGCGGCTGCATGTTGACCACCTCGGCCGAACCGGGCCAGCCCAGCGGGCCGGAACCGCGGATCACCAGCATGGTGCGCTCGTCGATTGCAAGTAGCGGGTCGTTGATCCGGTGGTGGTAGTCGTCCGAACCGTCGAACACGACGACGCGGCACTCGAAGCGGTTTTCCGAACCCGGCTCGGACAGGTAGCGTTCACGGAAGGCTGGCGAAATCACGCTGGTCTTCATGATCGCGAAGTCGAACAGGTTCCCCTTCATCACCAGGAAGCCGGCGCTGGGCCTCAAAGGGTCGGCGAACGGGCGGATCATCTCCCGGTCAATGCTTTCCTTGCCGGCCAGGTTCGCCGCCATGGTGTGGCCGGTGACGGTCGGGCGCTTCGAGCGCAGCAGGCCCCGCTGCTCGAGCTCCCACATGATGGCCGGCACGCCGCCGGCACGGTGGAAGCGCTCGCCCAGGTATTTGCCGGCCGGCTGCATGTTCAGCAGCAGCGGCACGTCGTAGCCGTATTCCATCCAGTCTTCCGGCGTGATCTCGACGCCGGCGTGGCGCGCCATCGCCACGATGTGGGGCTGGGCGTTGCTCGAGCCGCCGATCGCGGCGTTGACCACGATCGCGTCGAGGAAAGCCTCGCGCGTCAGGATGGAGAGCGGACGCAGGTCCTCGAAGGCCATCTCCACGATGCGCCGGCCCGTCTCGTAGGCCATCTGGCCGCGCTCGCGGTAGGGTGCTGGAATGGCCGAGCAGCCGGTGAGCGACATGCCGAGCGCCTCGGCCACGGCGTTCATCGTCGAGGCGGTGCCCATGGTGTTGCAGTGACCGGCGGACGGCGCCGAGGCGGTGGCGATCTGGATGAACTTGTCTTCGTCGATCTCGCCGGCGGCCAGGCGCCGGCGGCCCTTCCAGATCGCCGCGCCCGAGCCCACCAGCTCGCCCTCGAACCAGCCGTCCAGCATCGGGCCGCCGGACAGCACGATGGCCGGCAGGTCGACGGTGGCGGCGGCCATCAGCTGGGCCGGGGTGGTCTTGTCGCAGCCGGTGGTCAGGACCACGGCGTCGATCGGGTAGCCGTGCAGGATCTCGACCAGGCCCAGGTAGGCCAGGTTGCGGTCCTGCGCGGCGGTCGGGCGGCGGCAGTTCTCGAAATTCGGGTGCAGC